>JBHIDD010000034.1:0-13386 GCA_046759925.1 Kiloniellaceae bacterium | reverse complement strand
GCAAAACCTGCTGGACTTTTAAGGGCTTGCAGAGTGATCTTGGCCCGGCCATTCGTGGCCGGATCAAGAACACTCTGCTTAGGCTGTCCGCGCCGAGACCGGCCGGAGGTCCCGCAGCGCCGCCGGAGACCGGCCCGAGTACCCTCTCAGAACAAGATGGAAGGTATCAAGAGGCTGCGGCGACGCGGCCAACGACGTTGCCGCGGGCGTCGCGCTCGAGCTTGAGCTGTTCGGAGACCAGGAAGGCGAGCTCGAGGGCCTGGCTGGCGTTGAGGCGCGGGTCGCAGTGCGTGTGGTACCGGTCGCCCAGGCTGGCCTCGCTGATCGCTTGGGCGCCGCCGATGCATTCGGTGACATCCTGGCCGGTCATCTCGAAGTGGACGCCGCCGGCATAGGTCCCCTCCGCGCGGTGCACTGCGAAGAACCCCTTGACTTCGGCCAGAATGCGGTCGAAGGCCCGCGTCTTGTAGCCGGTCGAGGACTTGATCGTATTGCCGTGCATGGGGTCGCAGGCCCAGACCACCTTGGCCCCGGCGCGCTCGACCGCGCGAATGAGCGGCGGCAGCCCGGCCTCGACCCGGTCGGCGCCCATGCGGGAAATCAGCGTCAGCCGGCCCGGCTCGTTCCCCGGATTGAGGATCTCGATCAGGGGCAGGAGCTGGTCGGGCTCGAGCGAAGGCCCGCATTTCAGGCCGATGGGGTTGCCGACCCCGCGCAGGAACTCGACATGGGCGCCGTCCGGCTGGCGGGTGCGGTTGCCGACCCACAGGAAGTGGGCCGAGCAGTCGTACCATTGGCCGGTCAGGCTGTCGACCCGGGTCAGCGCCTGCTCGTAATTGAGCAGCAGCGCCTCGTGGCTGGTGTAGAAGTCGGTCTCGCGCAGTTGCGGCACCTCGTCGGGGGTCAGCCCGCACGCCTCCATGAAGGCCAGCGCCTCGTCGATCCGGCCGGCCAGCGCCTCGTAACGCTCGCCCTGGGGGCTGCCGGCGACGAATTCCAGGTTCCACTGGTGCACCTTGTGGAGATCCGCGAAGCCGCCCTGGGCGAAGGCGCGCAGCAGGTTGAGCGTCGCCGCCGCCTGGTTGTAAGCTTGGATCAGGCGCTCCGGATCGGGGACCCGGGCCGCCGCGTCGAACTCGATGCCGTTGATGATGTCCCCGCGGTAGCTCGGCAGCTCGACCTCGCCCTGGGTTTCGGTCGGGGCCGAGCGCGGCTTGGCGAACTGGCCGGCCATGCGGCCCACCTTCACGATGGGACAGGCGGCCCCGAAGGTGAGTGCGACCGCCATCTGCAACAGCACGCGGAAGGTGTCGCGGATGTTGTTCGGATGGAACTCCGCGAAGCTCTCGGCGCAGTCGCCGCCCTGCAGCAGGAACGCCTTGCCCTCGGCCACCCGGCCGAGCTGTTCCTTGAGCCGGCGCGCCTCGCCGGCGAAGACCAGCGGCGGATAGTTGCCGAGCCTGCGCTCGACCTCGGCCATTGCGGAGGCGTCCGGGTAGTCCGGCACCTGGCGGATTTCCTGGCCGCGCCACGAGTCCGGCGCCCATTTGGCGATCATGACCGACCCCTTGTTTCCCTGCGCAAAAATCGAGGACTTACCGTTCTAGAACTTAGTGTTCTACCGGGCTTTTCGTGCGTTTTCCACAGGAAATGACCGGCCCGGTCCGCCCCGCTCCGACCGCAACTTCGGGGTCCAGCACACGAGGCTGGTTGCCGAGGATCGGACCGGGCAGGGCCGCTGCCTTGGAAGTTGCGCGCCGCTCAGGCAGGTGGCGCGCTGCGTTGGCCCGTACCGGCAGCGCCGACTGCCGCGAATGCCCGGTGCATCCAGCCGCCGTGGCCGGGGACTTTCGATATCCGGTCGATCGCCCCGACTGATTCCCTGCCGGGTTTGACTCGGGTCGCTGGCTCTGTTCAGAGTTGCAGGGAAAAGGCTTAAAGGGGCGCTTTCCTCCCGGCCTGGGGAAACCCACCATGTTGACCGATATCCGCGGCCTTCGGCTCACCACCGACAGCGAAGCGGCCGTCACCCACTACAACGCGGCGATCGCGAACTACTTCGAGTATCGCCTGGCGACCGGGAAATGCCTGAAGCGGGCGCTCGAAGCCGACCCCGATTTCGTCATGGGCCATTGCTTGCGCGGCTACCTCTTCATGCTGTTCGGTTCGACCGCGTTCCACGACCGGACGGAGAAGGCCGTTGCCTTCGCGGAAGCCCGGGCGGACCGGGTGACCCGGCGCGAGGCGGTCCACATCGCCGCGCTCAGGGCCTGGCTCATGGGCGACCTGCCCAGGACCTGCGCCTTGTGGGACGAGATCCTGGTCGAGCACCCGCGGGACCTGCTGGCGCTTCGGCTGCAACACTTCAATTACTTCTGGATGGGCCGGGCCGCCGCTTTGCGCGGCGGCCCGGCCGGGGTGCTGGACGCTTGGGACGAGACGGTCCCCGGCTTCGGCTACGTGCTCGGCATGCTCGCCTTCGGGCTCGAGGAATGCGGCGATTACGCCGAGGCCGAAGCCAAGGGCCGACAAGCCGTCGAGATCAATCCGGAAGACCTCTGGGCGATCCACGCGGTCGCCCACGTCCTGGAAATGCAGGGGCGGCTATCCGAGGGCATCGCCTGGCTCGACTACCCGGCCGAGGCCTGGGCGGATCGCAACCCCTTCCGCGGGCACCTCTGGTGGCATGCCGCGCTTTTTCCCCTGGAGCGCGGCGATTACGACCGGGCGCTCGCGCTCTACGACCGCTCGATCCGCACGGCGACATCGGACTTCTACCTGGACATCCAGAACGCCGCCTCCCTGCTCTACCGCCTGGAATTTCAGGGCATCGACGTGGGCGACCGCTGGGCCGAGCTGGCCGACCACGTCGAGACCCGGACCGACGACCACGTGCTGGCCTTCACCGACGCGCATTGCATGATGGCGCTTTCCGCCGCGGGCCGGACGCAAACCGCCCGGCGGCTGCTCGCCTCGCTCACGGACTTCGCGAAGACGCCGGGGAATACCGCCGCGGGCACCATGACGCCAGTGACGATCCCGCTCTGCGAGGCGATCCTCGCCTACGGCGAAGGGGACTACGAGCGGACCGTCGAACGCATGCTGCCGCTGCGCGGCGCGCTTGCTTGCCTCGGCGGCAGCCACGCGCAGCGCGACATCTTCGCCCAGATCCTCCTGGAATCCGCGATCAGGGGAGGCCGCCTGAAGCTGGCCCGCGTCCTGCTCTCGGAACGGGTGAGCTTGAAGCCCAGGAGCTACGGCACCTGGGCCAAGTACGCGGAGGTCTTGGAAGGCCTCGGCGAGGCCGAGGCCGCGGCGGCGGCGCGGCGGCGCGGCGGCGAACTCAAGACGGCGTGAGCGGCGACGCGCCGCCACGATTCCGCATCGCGGAAGGACCCGATGATCCCCAGACATCCGGCCATCCCCGGCCCGATCTTCGAGCTGATGAAAATCGTCGAAATCGATTGCGCCTTCGGCGGGCAAATGGTCCCGGTGCGGATCGAGCTGTACCGCGACACCGAGAATGCGAGCCGCTTCAGATGCCGCTTGTGGGAGCGGGAAGCCTTCCGCTTGACCCCGACCTTTCCGCAAAACGAGGCGGGGCAGCCAACGGAGATCTCGGACGACGAAATCCTTGCCGAACGCTCCGGCCAGCTGAGCAAGGAATTCGACGATTTCATGGCGCCCGATCCCGAGACGGCCTTGACCGTCGTGCTGAACAGCCTGTTGGAAAGACTCGAACAGGGAACCGGGGAGTAGGCGGCGCCACGAGCCTATGCGCAGTTTCCCAAATTCTGTGACATTGCCGCGCCCATACGCCGCTTAAGGCTATGAGAAAAAGATTCTATGGAGGTGCGTGAGGGCCCGGCGCGGACGGGCCCGCGGTCTCTGTGCGCCAACGCGGCCCCGGGTGGCCGGCCGCGGACCCTGGCTCCGCCGAAGGCTTCGCCGAGGCGAGAGCGCAAAGCCCCGGCCGTTTTTACTCCGCCGCCTTTTTTGCCGGCTCGGGCCCCTTCGACGGGCTCAGGGGCTCGCGCAGGGTGACGAACTCCTCCGCCGCGGTCGGGTGGATGCCGAGCGTCGCGTCGAAGACGTGCTTCGTGGCCCCGGCCCGAATCGCGACCGCGAGGCCCTGGACGATCTCCGGCGCATCAAGGCCCACCATGTGCGCGCCCACGACCTTCTGCGAAGCCCGGTCCACGACCAGCTTGACCATGGCCGCCTCGTCCCGGCCCGAGAGCGCGTGCTTCAGCGGCCGGAAGGTCGAGCGGTAGATGTCCAGCGCGCCGTATTGCTCGCGCGCTTGCGCCTCGGGCAGGCCGATCGTTCCGACCGGCGGCTGGCTGAAGACCGCCGAGGGGACGTTCGCGTGGTCCATGGCCCGCGGCGTGCCGCGGAACACGGTGTCCACGAAGGCCACGGCCTCGGCAATCGCCACCGGCGTCAGCCTGAGCCGGTCGGTGACGTCGCCGACGGCGTAGACGTTGGGCTGGGTGGTGCGGGAATAGGCGTCCACCTTGACCGCGCCTTTGTCGTCGCGTTCGACCCCGGCGGCGCCGAGCCCCAGGTCTTCGGTGTTCGGCCGCCGCCCCGTGGCGGCCATGACCAGGTCGGTCCGAAGCGTCGAGCCGTCGGAAAGGAGCAGGACCAGACCGCCTTTCCTCTTCTCGATTCGCTCGATCGTCGTCTCGACGCGCAGGTCGATACCCTTCTTGACCATTTCGACGGCGAGCCTATTGCGGACATCGTCGTCGAAGCCGCGCAGGATCTGGGCGCCCCGGTAGATTTGCGTGATCCGCGCGCCCAGTCCGTTGAAGATGCTGGCGAATTCCACCGCGACGTAGCCGCCGCCGTAGACCGCGATGCGCTCGGGCAGCCTGTCAAGATGGAAGGCGTCGTTCGAGGTGATCCCATGCTCCCAGCCGCGGCCCGGCGGGAAGACCGGGTGCCCGCCGGTCGCGATCAGGACGGTCTCGGCCGTGGCGACCCTATCCTGGATCTTCACCCTGTGGGCGTCGAGCAGGCGGGCATGGCCCCGGTGGATGGCGACGCCGGCCTCGGCCAGCAGCCGTTCGTAGGTTCTTTCCAGGCGGCCGATCTCGGCATCCTTGTTGGCGATCAGGCGCGTCCAGTCGGGGCGCGCGCCCTTGACCGTCCAGCCGAAGCCGGCGGCGTCCTCGAAGTCCTCGCGGAAGTGGCTGGCATAGGCGAGAAGCTTCTTGGGCACGCAGCCGCGGATCACGCAGGTGCCGCCGTAGCGGTATTTCTCGACGATGGCGACGCGCGCGCCGGTATGTGCCGCCATGCGCGCGGCGCGCACGCCGCCGGAGCCGCCGCCGATCACGTAGAGGTCGAAGTCGTAGTTCGCCATGCCTCGGTCCTCGTCTTCACCCGGTCGTGCGTTCCAGGGCAATCTAGAGGACGGCCGCGGGCTTTGAAACCGCGCCGTGACGCTGCCGCCGCGAATTCCTAGGCTTGCGGTTGGCCGTGAAAACTCCCAGTATCCCAGCCTCGCTTGAGCATAGCCTGGGACGCCCCGGTGGAGACCCACAAGGTCACGATCGTATCCTTCGCGAACGCGCCTTATTACCCGCTCCTTAAGGAACTCGTCGTCTCGATCCGCACCCTCAAAGGGCCCGAAGCCTGCGCCATCTCCGTGTTCGACGCCGGGCTGACGGAGGCGCAGCTGGCCGAGATCCGGCCCCTGGTGCAGGACATCGCAAAGCCGGCATGGGATCTCGAGAACCTGCCGGCGTGGAAGAAGCGGAAGGAGCATCAGAAGGCGTTCACCTGCCTGCCGTTCCTGCCGCGCTATTTTCCCGGCTACGATATCTACCTCTGGCTCGACGCCGACTGCTGGGTGAACGACTGGGCGGCGGTCGAGCTTTACATCGAAGGCGCCCGTCGCGGGGCTCTCGCGATTTGTCCGGGCGTCGACCGGGCTTACCGGATACCTAATTATATCGATTGGTTTCTGCTCCGGCCGGTCCAGGTCCGGACGTTCCTCTACAAGCACGCCAAGCGCGCCTTCGGCCGGCGCACCGCGGCCGAAATGGCCCTGCTGCCGGAGCTCAACACCGGCGTCTTCGCCCTCCACCGGGAGGCACCGCATTGGCAGGCCTGGGCCGACTGGATGGAGCGGGTGGCCCCGCGGAGCCGCGTCTACGGGATAGACCAGCTCACCGTCGCCATGACCGTCTACAGGGACGGGCTTCAGGTGGAGCTGCTGCCGGCCTGGTGCAATTGGCTCTGCGTCCGCGCCATGCCGATGATCGATGCCCGGAGCGGCCGGCTGATCGAGCCTTACCTGCCGCATCATCCGATCGGGGTGGTCCACCTGGCCGGCCTGGATGCGCTGCGGACAGATGCCACGAACACGGTGCGGCTGAAACGCACCGACGGCGGAGCGGAGGACCGGCCGCTCAGGTTCCCGCTGCCGCCGGAATTCGGGGAACCCGAACTGGTCACCGCGTTTGAATCCGTGGCCTAGCCCTGCTGAGTCACAAAACCCGGTATCAGCCGGCGGTTCATGCTCAAGATATTGTGGTATGAAGGAAGATTGACGCTGGATAGAGGGTGCGAACGAAGGATCTTCGGTGGCGGGACGGAGACAGTGAAGCGCGGTTCGGCGCGTATGTCGATTGGCTTTCGCGGGTGTTGGGCGATGCCGATCGGGTCGCGCCGTTGCGGTCGTAGGGCACGGGGCTTTTGTTGCCCGGGGCACGCAAGAGCGCCGAGCCGATGGCGGCGCGGCTGCGGCCGGATCCGACGAGTGCGGGGCACCGGTCGCTGCTGCATTTTGTCGGGCAGTCGCCGCCGGGGTCACGGTTTCTTCCGGGGTCGGGGCAAGCCCGCTGCATGATGATGTCTAGGGTCTGGGCCTCTCAATGTCTGGAACCTGGTCAACCGCTTTCCGCTGTCCACATCGGGGCCACTTTCATCTCGACTCGGTGCTTCGCATAGAATCACAACAGTTTCGAGCGAATACGCGTGGTCGGCGTATGATAAGTATGCTAAATTGGACTCGGCCACTTAAGGAGGGCGCACCTAAGGAGAAAGCTCTGATGACTGGCGGCAAATGCAAGCACGCCAACATTGGCCGTGCCTTCGCCGCACTGATTGTTCTCGGACTTGGCGCCTGCGCGGAACGGGAGGGCCTGCCGCCGGCCCTATTAGCCGAGGAGGCCCCATCGCCGATTTACCGGATCGGCCCCGGTGACACCCTGCGGATCTTCGTCTGGGGCAACCCGGGACTCTCGGACACGGTTCCGGTGCGGCCGGACGGACGGATCTCCATCCCGTTGCTCGAAGATATGGAAGTCATCAACAAGACGCCGACCGCATTCGCCCGGGAAATCGAGGCGAAGCTCGGCAAATATATTCAGGACCCCTTGGTGACAGTGATCGTAACCGATTTTGTCGGGCCGTTTGCGCAGCAGGTGCGTGTGGTCGGGGAAGCATCGGAACCGCAGGCGATTCCATTTCGCGCCAACATGACAGCGTTGGACGTGATGATCGCGGTGGGCGGCCTGACCGAGTTCGCCAGCGGCAACAGGGCCACCCTGGTGCGTCTCGTAGACGGTGAACAAAGGCAGTTCCGGGTCCGCCTCGATGATCTGGTCAAGGACGGGGACATCTCTGCAAATGTTGACATGCAGCCCGGTGACGTACTCATTATCCCCGAAAGCTTTTTTTAGTTCGACCGGGAAACTCAGAATCGCGAAAGTAATTCCGGCATTCGCTGTGGCCTTAGGTCGGGCACGGCACGGCTTGCGTACGTTGCCTGGACTGTCCTTCCACAGGAGGCTTGTATGCGGATGACGACGTGGGCCACCTGATCCGTCGAATGAGGCGTCTCATGAAACACGCGACAGGGACAAGCAGGCTGATGATTCCGCCCGCAGGATGGTTGACTCACAGTATTTCGCAGGTAAGGCTATTTGGACCGTCGGCATAGCGATCAGGGGGTTGCCCAGAAGGCCGCCGGCCAGTATTGGCGTTTGCCGGCGGGTGCTGAACTTCTTTGGCGGTTCTGGGATGACGAGGTGATCGTGTATAATACCGCGTCGGGGCAAACGCATCTGCTCGACGCGTTATCGGGCGCGACGCTCAAAGAGCTCGAAGATTGTCCGCGGACGATTGCCGAGCTTGCCGGGCGTCTCGCCGACCGATTCGATCTCGATCCCGACGCCCTATCGGAACGCCTGCCTGATATCTGTGCCCAGTTCGATAAACTGGGCCTGGCCGAGCCCGAGCGTTCGTGAATGTCAGTGACTTCACACTAGGCGGATTTTCCCAGTGCCTCGCGGCTGAAGGCGTTGCAATACGGTCGGGGCCTTTCGTGTCGCGTATCGTGGCAAGCCTGCCTGAACTCGCGGCCCCGCTTTACCTCCTGTACGCCGACTTTCCGGTCGAGGACGGGGGAATAATCGATTTCCACGTCCGCCTCGAACCTGCGGCGGGCCTGCGGCGTTGGGTGCGTCCCCAGGCGGAATTCCTGTTCGACGGCAGAGTCCCGTTCCCGCCTTTTCCCAGGCGTATGGCGCTACCGATGTTGGAGTGGGCGCTGAACCGGTGCATCTCCAGCCACGCCTATCAGTTTCTGATCATTCACGCTGCGGTCATAGAAAAAGATGGCCGGGCCCTGCTCTTGCCGGGACCGGCCGGTACCGGCAAGAGCACGCTCTGCGCGGCCCTCGTCAGCCGCGGTTGGCGCCTCTTATCGGATGAGCTTGCTTTGGTCCGTCCTGACGATGGTAAACTGAGTCCTGTCACGCGGTCAGTGTCGCTCAAGAACCAATCTATCGACGTAATCCGCCAATTTGCGCCGGATGCGGTGTTCGGACCGGAGATTAAAGGTACCCACAAGGGACGGGTGGCGCATATGCGGCCCCCGACCGATAGCGTCCGGCGGGCCGATGAGACCTCAGCTCCCGGCTGGCTCGTCTTCCCGACGTTTCAGTCCGGCGCGGCAACCCATCTGACTCCGCTCGCCAGGGCGCGCGCCTTCATCCGGCTCGCCGATAGCTCGTTCAATTACCACATCCTGGGCCTCACCGGGTTTAGAGCGCTTTGCCACCTGATCGACACGTCCGCTTGTTACGAGTTCACCTATTCGTCCGTCGGCGAGGCCGTCACCCTTCTTGGTGATTTGCGACAAGCGGCGCCCGTAATAAGGACCTGATGCAGCGAACCGGGACCTGTACCGAGGCCTTGCTGGCCGCGCTCAGGAATCCTGAAACTCTTGGGAACCTGACGCTGGCGGAGTGGGACATGCTGCTGCGCCAGGCGCGGCGTGCCAGGGTCCTTTCCCGGTTTGCCCTGGCGGCTCGTGATCGCGGTCTCATCGCGCGGCTCCCTGACAAGGTGCGCCAGCATTTTGCCGCCGCTTCCGTCATCGCCGCCAACCACGATCGCGCGGTGCGTTGGGAGATCAACCGTATCGAGCGGGCGCTCGCCGATCTCGCTATTCCGATCCTCCTCCTCAAGGGTGCCGCTTATGTTGCCGCGCGCCTGCCGCCGGCGCGCGGCCGCCTCGTCAGCGATATCGACATCATGGTGCCCGAGGACGCACTCGACGCCGTACGAACAGCCTTGCAGCGCCATGGCTGGGAACAGATGAAGCTGGATCCTTACGACCAGCGCTATTACCGCCTTTGGATGCACGAGCTGCCGCCGTTGCGGCACCGCGAGCGCCAGACCGTCGTCGATGTGCACCACACCATTCTGCCCAAAACCTCCCGACTGAAACCCGACCCGCAAAAGCTTTGGCATGCGGCCAGGGGCTTGGAGCGGCCGCCGCTGTATACCCTCGGGCCGGCGGACATGGTGCTCCACAGCGCCGCCCATCTGTTCCACGACAGCGATCTAAACCTCGGGATTCGCGACGTGACCGACATCGGCGACCTGTTGCAGCATTTTGCCGCCGAGGACGGATTCTGGCAGGCGCTGGTGCCGCGCGCCCGCGAGCTCGATCTCGCACGGCCGCTGTTTTACGCCCTGCGCTATACGACCCGGCTGCTGGGTACGCCCGTGTCCCAGGACGTGATGCGTGCGGCGCAAGCCGCAGCGCCATCTGGACCGGTACTGGCCGTCATGGATCGGTTGGCACCGCGCGTCTTGCTTCCGGACCATCCGGATCGACCGAGCCGAAGGACCGGCGAGGCCGCCCTACTGCTCTTCATACGCTCGCATTGGCTCCGGATGCCGCCGGTGCTGCTTGCCGCGCACCTGACCCGCAAGGCGTTGCGGCGGTCTTTGCAGCGGCGCGAATCTCCGCCCTGATGAGAAAAGTTCGACGAAGATGCCGCTGCAATCGGATGGCTGGAAACATAACGCGAAACTCTGTTCCCGAACCTGTCCTGTCGGTCCACCAACCGGAGCCGGATCATCGGCCCGGCCGGTTGCGGCAACCCGCAGTGTTGAATTTCCGCAACTTCCGTCTGAGCCGGCATCCGGGGCGCAATCCAGGCGTAGTCCGGTCGTTGTGCGCAACTCCAAGTTAGATTTGCCAGTCCAAGAACGCTTATGGTTTAATGCTAGGGCGAATGGAATTGGCGCAGGTGAGCCGGTCCATGGCTGAATTGTCTCACAGGGAGCCCGATGATGACACCTCCGTACCCATGCGGAGGGCTGTCCTGAGAGCGTTTGCGAGCGCCCCAATTATTGTCACGCTAACGGCTCGACCGGCCCTAGCCCACTCGGACCCGGTTACCGGTGAGTCTATCGGCTCCGTCTGCGACCCACCGGGACCCGAGGATCCCCCTCCACCGCCCCCGGGATGCGGTCTCGATCCTTGACGGTTCGGGTCGGCACGCCTTCTAAAATTACCGTAAATAATAGGCGCACGAAGCGGTTCTTGCCGTTCGGGGCCAGTGATAAGGTGGCGCCCTATGATGCCGGGAACATTCGATGCTGCAAGCCGCCGGTGGCAAGCCTTCGACGCTCAATTACATCGTAAATCCGCGGGCCCCGGGGTCTCATGTGAGCTCCGGCGGCAAAATCCTGGTGCGCGGTCATTCCAACACATTCTGAGTAAAGTGATCGACGAGCGGTTATTACGGATGGTCGCAGTTTGAATAGATCAAGCCGACAGCTAAAGCAATTCGCGGTGCTTTGACGGCCAAGGAGCAATGGCTTTAAGGAGTTGCTTTGAACGTGTTTTTTCTGAGCACAATTGTATTGGTCGGAATTGCTTACGGTTCCCTCTTCCCGTTCAACTTTCATGCCGCGGAGATCGACCCGGCAACTCTGGACGCATTCGTCGCATCCTGGCGCGCGCCTGCTGGCCGGGGCGATATCTTCGCGAACTTCGTCCTGTTCGCGCCCTTTGGCTTGGTCGGTCTCATGGCGACCGGGCGGAAACGTCTATTCCTTTTGCGCCTCGTCTTAACCATCGTCGCGGCCGTCGTTTTCGCCACCGCCCTTCAAGTGGCGCAGCTTTTTCTCCCCGGTCGCATCGCAGCGCTCAATGACGTGGTGTGGAACACCCTCGGAACGATTGCCGGTGCTCTGGCGGCGCTCGTGATCAGCAAGGGCGCGCTCGTCGCAAGAGTTGGCGATCAGCCCTTGCCGGCCGTTCCCGCGTTTCTCCTGGGAACCTGGATAGCTTTACGGCTCATCCCCTTCGTTCCGACCCTCGATTTCCAAGCCATCAAGGAGAGCCTGAAGCCGCTCTTGGTTCATCCTGAAATATCTGCGACAGACGTGTTTCTGAATGCCGTCTCTTGGCTGGTCGTCGGTTACCTTTTGCAGTGGATCGGACGCCCCGGACGAGTTGGCGTGAAACTCGCGCTGGTGATGGTCGGCATCTTCAGTCTCGAAGTCCTCATCGTTGCGAACGACCTGACGGCTTCAAATGTCGTTGGCGGTGTCCTGGCATTGACGCTGGCAGTCACGGTGTTGAAGCGCGGCAGGCGGACAGCGGGGGTCCTTTCAGCGCTCCTGTGCACCGCCCTTGTCGTTCGGGGTCTTGAACCTTTTGCCCTGCGGACAACCGTCGGCTCCTTTGCTTGGCTGCCGTTCCACGGTTTCCTGGGTGGCTCTGTTTATCTCAACACTTTGACATTGCTGGAAAAGACGTTTCTTTACGGGTCTTTGATATTCTTGTTGCGAACCGCCGGTCTGGGATGGCTTAAAAGCGCCCTGTTGACCGCGTGCGTCCTTTTGCTGATCGAGATCGCACAGCTCTTTTACGGGGCCCATTCGCCGGAGATCACCGATCCGTTTCTCGCGATTCTTTTGACAACATGCATGGTCATGTTCGAACGACATGCCCCGGCCTTACGGCAACCGAAACGCGGACAAAAACGTCTCGTCTAAGGCGCCGTCGGGATGTCCAAGATGAGCCCTGAATCGGATTGGTCCGTACAGCCACGGGCCGGCCCGGCCGGGCTGGCTCGATTGGATAAAGGGACCGAAAGGGCATCGTGCCAGCTGATGACGGACCTTTTTGGGGACGGGATACCCAACCGAATGTCTTGGTTACCGACTCGGCCTTTCTACGCTATGATGAACCAGAGTTAGACCAACTCATGTGTGAATCGTTGGTGTGAGAGAGGTGCGTTATGGTCAGTAACAAAGTTTGGGCTTTGGTCCTGATCGTGGTTGGGGTTTTGGCCAACAACGTCGTCTACCTGCAAGATCTCTGGCTCGGGCAGGACACGATCACCCTGGAGTCTTGGAGAGCCTATCTTGGCATAATCGTTAGCCTTGCCCTGGTTGCCGTCGGCCTGGTCTTGGGCGCGCGGGCAACCCGACCCGGCAGCGACAAATAAATCGAAAGCGGAATCGAAGTTGCCGCGAATCCAAGGGGTAACGAATCGGTTCTCTCCCCCGAACAATCTTGGGGCTGCGCAGTGCTCTTTGAGATGGTTTGCCGCCACGCCGGCTTAAACGAAATGTAAAGCTGCAAATCAAGCAGCCGAGAGTGCGTTATCCGCTTTGTTTGGCATCGCTGCGCCGCAGGCCGACGCCCATTTATGGGAATGCCCGTAGTCCGGCGTCGGCCGCCGCTTTCCCGCCTTCAACCAGGAGAATTCGCCGACCTCCCGCACCCCCCAACCGTTTCGGGGAGTTCTACCACCCGTATTATGGGATGAAAGAAATTATACACACCATATATAGATCTCATTGGCCCACGGCATGCCTCGCTGTCCGTTTCAGGCCGACATGTTTCAATATTTTCGCGCACACTTCCTTTCAAATATGGAATAATATGCAAAAGGCTTCGACCGGAGGTCGTTGAACTCAATCTCTCGGCGAATGCTCGGACGCGCCGGCCCCTGTCGAAGCGGGAATAAGAATTACCAGGGAGACCGCGAATGTTTGCATTTTCAGCCGGTTGTCCATAGCCGCAGCTGAACCCACGTTGCGCCGCCTAGCGAC
>JBHIDD010000033.1:0-13452 GCA_046759925.1 Kiloniellaceae bacterium | reverse complement strand
AGGTGGTCCCGCAGCAGCTGGCCATGCCCGCCCTGGCCCACGGGTCGATCGGGACGATCAAGGTGCAGGCGCTCACCGACGGCGCGTGGATCGCTTGGCGGGTCGCGTGGCACGACCCGACCCCCGACGGCAACGTGGATGTCAAACGGTTCTCCGACGCCGTGGCCATTCAGTTCCCGCTCGACCCCGAGCCCCTGCCGATGATGGGCAACGAAGGCGCGAGGGTGCAGATCCTCCACTGGAAGGCGCTGTGGCAGAAGGACCACGACGTCGGGTTCCAGGACGTCCAGGACGTGCATCCCAATTTCTGGTCGGACCACTATTGGTTCGCCGAGGGAAAGTTCCCCTACCCGATCCCCGAGGCGTTCAACCGGCCGGCCTCCCGGCAATGGTTCGTGGCCCAGCGGGCCGGCAACCCGATGGCCGCCTTCTCCCGGCGCCAGCCCATGGAAGAGCTGGTGGCGGAAGGGTGGAGCACGCTGACCCACCAAACCTACTCGGTGACGACGGCCCGGGGGGTCTGGGTGCGCGACAGCTGGGCGGTCGTCTTCGCCCGTCCGCTCCGGACGGACGATCCGCTGGACTACCAGTTCGAGCTCGGCGGCAAGGGTCAGGTGGCGTTTGCCGTGTGGCAGGGCTCCGCCGGGAACGTCGGCGGGCGCAAGCATTGGTCCGACTGGGTCGAGTTCGAGGTGCGCAAATGACCGAGGTGCAGACCGGCAACGTCGCACTGCTGGCCCAGGCCGACCTTCTGTTCCTGCTCGCCCGGCTCTTCTGCCCGCCGACGCCGCAGGGTCGCGCCGGGTTCGACGCCGCCGGGTTCGACTCCGCCGGGTCGAACTGCGCCGAGCTGGTCGCGCGCGCCGGCCTCGGGAGAAGGGACAACCTGACCGCGGCTTTGGCCGGCCTGCACGAACAGGCCCTAGGGCTCGACCTTTCGGAGTGGGCCGCCGAGTACAACCGCGTCTTCGAGTGCGCGGTGCCCTGCCCGATCAACGAATCGGGATTCGTGCGGCGCGACAAGGGCGCCATCCTCGGCGACATCGCCGGCTTCTACCGCGCCTTCGGCTTCGAACTCGCCGACGGCGCCGCCGAGAAGGTCGACCACTTGGTGTGCGAGCTGGAATTTGTCGCCATGCTTCTGGTGCTGCTGGCGAAGGCGCGGGACGAAGGCAACCGGGCGGGCGCCGAGGTCAGCCGGGACGCCCTACGAGCGTTCGCTTTCGACCATATCGGAGAATGGCTGCCCGCCTTCTGTGACCGGTTGCAGGAGACGACCAGCCTGTCGTTCTACCAGCGGGCCGCGGCGGTGCTCTCGGAGGTCTGGAACGGGATTTGTCGCGACAACCGGCTTCCGGTTCCAAAAGACGGCCCCCACATGGGCCGCGAAGCCGAGCCCGATAGGCCGTTCGTGTGCGGCCTGGCCGGGCTGTCAACAACCTAAACTCTCGGGATATCTCTAACCTGAACTCGTGGGAGATCTCGGCTTCGGGCTCGGAAGTCCCTGGGTCGCGAGGCCGCAAGCGGACGCCGGTGGCGCGCGCCCGGAATGCTCCGGTGCGGCGGAATTTGGCCGCCGAAATCTTTGAGCGGGCGATGTGGCGATTCTTCGTCGCCGCGACCGAACTCGGGCGCCTCTCGCCGACGCCGTCCCAGGCATGACCCATATTTTTGATTCGAAATTTATAATGCTAGCATGTTGGCGGACAGGGCCCGCTGCGGCGGTCCGCGCCCTGCGGCTGCGCTAAGAAAGGGAGAGAGCCGGCGGCCGTGACCAAACGCGTGCGTCTGGGAATGCTCACGCCGTCCTCGAACACGGTGCTCGAGCCCGTGACGGCGGCCATGGTGGCGGGCCTGCCCGAAGTTTCCGCCCATTTCGCGCGCTTCCGGGTCACCGAAATCTCGCTCAGCGACCCGGCGCTCCGCCAGTTCGACACCGCCCCCCTGATCGCGGCGGCCAAGCTTCTCGCCGATGCCCGGGTGGATGTCATGGCATGGAATGGCACCTCCGCGGGATGGCTGGGCTTCGAGGCGGATGCCGCGCTGTGCCGGCTCGTCACCCGGGAGACCGGTGTCCCGGCGACCTCCTCCGTCCGCGCCCTCAACGAGGTCTTCGCGACCACCGGGGTCACGCGATTCGGTCTCGTGACGCCTTACCTCGGCGCGATCCAGGAGCGGATCATCGCCAACTACGCCCGGGCCGGGATCACCTGCGTCGCCGAGCAGCACCTCGACGATCCCGGCAATTTCTCCTTCTCCGAAGTGTCTGAACGGCGAATCGCCGGCATGGTTCGCGCCGTGGCCGCCGCAGGACCGCAGGCGATCACGACCTTCTGCACCAATCTGCGGGGCGCCTCGATCGTGGACGCCCTCGAACGGGAGCTCGGGATTCCGATTTACGACACCGTCGCCGCGGCGGTCTGGAAATCGCTCAAAATGGCCGGCGTCGACACACGGCGGGTCCAGGGATGGGGCCGGCTATTCAACGCGGCAGGCGAAATCTCGAAGCAGAGGCAAAACGCCTGATTTCGATCTCGCCGTCCGAAACGCAGGCGCGGCGGCGGATCGAGAGCCGCAAGACGAAGTCGATCACGGACCTTGCCGCTCGGGAGGGCGTGACCGAGGTTTACGTCTCCAGGCTCCTGCCGCTCAAGCGCCTCGCGCCGGGAGACGCCGCAGAGAGCTTAAGGCGGTCACCAGATGTTTGATGCGGGTTCCCCACGGCTGGGCGGGTGCACTTCGAACGTGGCGGCTGCGAGTGCGGCGTAAGCCTTTGATTTTGCGGGGTACGGAATATCCGTACCAAAGGCGCGCAGTTCGGTTGTGTTGGAGAATATGGGCCGACAGAGAAGAAAAACAGCCCGAAATTGGCTCCTGAAGGGCCGCCCGTGCTCCGGACAATTTGCCGGAAAAGCCCAAATTCTGCAAGGTTCAGGCGGTGCCGGATGGCGGGCAGAGAATGTCGCTAACAGCAGGACTGGCGGAGGGCGCACGCTCGCGCGAACGCGTCTCCACCGAATTCCCTGCGCGGGAAAACTTGCCGCGGATCATTTCGCCGGACCGTTGCGAGATCCGGCGGCCCGCGAAGACCTACGCCCGGGCCGGGGTTTCGATCTCTTCCTGACCGAGCGCCTGGAGCGCGGCCGCCACGATGTGCCCGGCGTCCAGGCCAGCCTGCCTGACCTGTTCGGCCGGCTTGTCGTGGTCGATGAAGAAGTCCGGCAGGGTGAGCGGGCGGAACTTCAGGCCGCTGTCGAAGGTCCCCTCGCGCGCCAGGAACTGCATGACGTGCGCCGCAAACCCGCCGGCCGCGCCTTCCTCGACGGTGATCAAGACCTCGTGCTCGGCGGCCAGGCGCCGCACCAGGTCCTCATCCAGCGGCTTGGCGAAGCGGGCATCGGCGACGGTGGTGGACAGGCCCCGCGCGGCCAGCGCACCGGCCGCGGTCAGGGTGTCCGCCAGTCGCGTGCCGTAGGACAGGATCGCCACCTTGGTCCCTTCGCGCAAGATCCGGCCCTTACCGATGTCCAGCGGCGTGCCGCGCGCCGGCACCTCGATGCCGATGGCCTCGCCGCGCGGATAGCGGAAGGCCGAGGGCCGGTCGTCGATCTGCACGGCCGTCGCCACCATGTGCATCAGCTCCGCTTCGTCGGCCGCCGCCATCAGGACGAAGCCCGGCAGACAGCCCAGATAGGTGATGTCGTAACTGCCCTGATGGGTGACCCCGTCCGCACCCACCATGCCGGCGCGGTCCATGGCGAAGCGCACCGGCAGATTCTGGATGGCGATGTCGTGCACCACCTGGTCGTAGGCGCGCTGCAGGAAGGTCGAGTAGATCGCCGCGAAGGGCTTGTAGCCCTCGCAGGCCAGCCCGCCGCAGAAGGTGACCGCGTGCTGCTCGGCGATGCCGACGTCGAAGCAGCGCGCCGGGAAGCGCTCGGCGAACTTGTTGAGGCCGGTCCCCGAGGGCATGGCGGCCGTGACCGCCACGATCCTCTCGTCGTGCTCGGCCTCCGCGATGAGGCCCTGGGCGAAGACGTTCTGATAGGCCGGCGCCTTGGGCGGCGGCTTGGACTGCTTGCCGGTCACCACGTCGAACTTGGCGACCCCATGGTACTTGTCGGCCGAGGTCTCCGCCGGTTCGTAGCCCTTGCCCTTCGTGGTCACGACGTGGACCAGCACCGGTCCCTCGTAGTCGGCGTCGCGCGCGTTCTTCAGCACGGGCAGGAGGTGGTCCAGGTTGTGGCCGTCGATCGGGCCGACGTAGAAGAAGCCCAGCTCCTCGAACAGGGTGCCGCCGGTCAGCATGCCGCGGGCGTATTCCTCCGCCCGCTTGGCCGCCTTCTCCAAAGGCCGCGGGAACTTCTTCGCCACCACCCGTGCCAGGTGGCGCATGGACTGATAGGGGCGCGACGAGATGAGCTGGGAAAGATGCGCGCTCAAGGCCCCCACCGGCGGCGCGATCGACATGTCGTTGTCGTTGAGGATGACGATCAGTCGACTGTTCATGGCGCCGGCGTTGTTCATGGCCTCATAGGCCATGCCCGCGCTCATCGCCCCGTCACCGATCACGCAGATGACGTTGTGGTCGCCGCCGGCCAGGTCGCGCGCCACGGCGAAGCCAAGGCCCGAGGAAATCGAGGTCGAGGCATGCGCCGCGCCGAAGGGGTCGTAGGCGCTCTCCTTGCGGCTGGTAAATCCGGACAGCCCGCCGCCCTGGCGCAGGGTGCGGATGCGCTCCCGCCGGCCGGTGATCACCTTGTGCGGGTAGCATTGGTGGCCGACATCCCAGATCAGCCGGTCGCGCGGGGTATCGAAGACGTAGTGCAACGCGACGGTCAACTCGACCACGCCCAGCCCCGCGCCCAGATGACCGCCGGTCTCCGAGACGGCGTCGATCACCTCCTGGCGCAGCTCGTCCGCGAGCTGGCGCAACTGGCCTTCTTCGAGACTCCGAATATCCGCCGGATAGGATATGGTATCCAGAAGCGGTGTCTTGCTCTTGTGTCCCGCGTGGCTCACTTGCAACCCCTCGGTCGTAACGTGTTGACTTAAATCGGGCCGGTCCGCCGGGTTCAGGACCGGCGTTCCAGAATGAACTGCGCGGTCGCTTTCAGAAGGTCCGCTTTTTCTGCGAAAATTTCAAGCCGTGCGCAAGCCTGTGCGACCAACGTCTCGGCGCGCACGCGCGCCCCGCCGAGGCCCAGTTGGCCCACGAAGGTCGCCTTTCCGGCGGCGGTGTCCTGGCCGGTCGGCTTGCCCAGTTGCTCGGGCGTGCCCTGGGAATCCAAGAGGTCATCGACGATCTGGAAGGCCAGTCCCAGGTCCCGGGCATAGTCGACCAGCGCCTGTCGCGACGCGGGCCGCGCGCCCCCGAGGATGGCCCCGCACTCGCACGAAAACGTGATGAGCGCCCCGGTCTTGAGGCGCTGCAGAGCCGTGATTCCCTCGAGGTCGAGCCCGGTGCGCTCCGGCGAGATGTCGATCATCTGCCCGCCGACCATGCCGGCGGCCCCGGCCGCCGCGGCGAGCCCGGCCACCAGCTCGGCGCGCACGCCCGGATCGGGGTGGCTGCGCGGATCGGCCAGCACCGCGAAGGCTTCGGTCAGCAGGCCGTCGCCCGCCAGAATCGCGGTCGCCTCGTCGAAGGCCTTGTGGACGGCGGGCCGGCCGCGGCGCAGATCGCTGTCGTCCATCGCCGGCAGGTCGTCGTGGATCAGGCTGTAGCAATGGATCATTTCGACCGCCACGGCGCAGTTGAGCGCGTGGTCTTCGTTCACCTCGAACAAGCCGGCCGATTCCATCACCAGGAACGGCCTGAGCCGCTTGCCCCCGGACAGCGCGCTGTAACGCATGGCCTCGACCACGCGGCCCCTGGGGCCCTCGACGGGCGCGAGCAGCGCGTCGAGCCGCCGCGTGACCGCCTCACCCCTGTCCGCAAGGGACTGTTCAAGCCGGTTCAAGATGGCGCCTCAGTCCGACTCGAAGGTTTCGGTCTTGGCTTCGCCGCCGGTGCCGAGGCTGATTGTCTCGATCTTTTCCTGCGCCTCGCGCAGCTTCGCCTCACAGTGACGCTTCAAGGCCGCGCCGCGCTCGTAGGCCTGGATGGCCTCCTCCAGCTTGCCCTCGCCCGACTCGAGCTTGGCGACGATCTCCTTCAACTCTTCGAGCGCCGCCTCGAAGCTCATGGTCCGGATCTCAGGAAGGCGGCTGTCCTTGGCCATATGACTCACCCCGCAAGACGCGACGCGGGAGTTTAAGGGGCTTGCCGACCGGCCACAACCACGAGGGCCGAGGCTCACGCGGCCATGAGCGCCCGCACGTGGGCGGCGGCGCTGGCAGCCAGGGCCTCCAGGTCGTAGCCGCCCTCGAGGCTCGAAACCATACGGCCGGCGCAGACCCGGCGGGCGACCGCCAGCAACTCCGTCGTCGCCCAGGCATAGTCGTCCTCGTGAAAGCGCAGGCCGGCCAACGGGTCCGCCTCGTGCGCGTCGAAGCCGGCGGAAACGAAAAGGAACTCCGGCTCGAACGCGACCAGCGCCGGCAGGATGACATCCTGCATGCCCAGGCGGAACTCGGCGGAGCCCGCCATCGGCGCCAGCGGCACGTTGACGATGTTGTCGTGCGCGCCCCGCTCTTGAACGCTTCCCGTGCCCGGGTAGAGTGGCATCTGGTGGGTCGAGGCAAAAAACAGATTGGCCTCGTTCCAGAACATCGCCTGGGTCCCGTTGCCGTGGTGCACGTCGAAGTCGACCACCGCGACCCGGTTGAGGCCATGCGCCCGACACGCGTGCAGGGCGCCGATGGCGATATTGTTGAACAGGCAAAACCCCATGGCGCGGGCGGGCTCCGCGTGATGCCCCGGCGGGCGTACGGCGCAGAAGGCATTCGCCGCCTGTTCGGCCATCAGCGCATCGACCGCGGCGCACAGCGCCCCGGCGGCGCGCCGGGCCGCCTCGCCGGAGCCCGGCGAGACGCCGGTGTCGGCATCGAGCCCGGCGCGGCCGGTCTTAGGAATCGCGTCGAAGACCGCATCGACATACGCCGCGGTATGAACCCGGGCGATCTGCCGCTTCTCGGCGCGCGGCGCCTCGCGCCGCTCCAGGGCCGCGAATTCCGGAGCATCGAGCGCCGTCAAGACCGCCTTGAGCCGTACTGGGTTTTCCGGATGCATGGGGCCCGGGTCGTGGTCGAAACAGGCCGGATGGGTATAGAGCACTGTGGTCATGGCGCGCCTCCGGGCAATGCCCAAGCATCTCGGCCAGACCGGGAACTCGAGAACACGTCCTAAGCAGAGTGTTCTTGATCCGGCCCCGAATGGCCGGGCCAAGATCACTCTGCAAGCCCTTAAAAGTCCAGCAGGTTTTGCGAAGCCCGCCCACCCGCGCTGGGGGCGGAGTTTCGAAAACCTGCTTAGTGTTAGTCTGCCGTCGGCGTTATTGCCACAAAGATTTGCGCCGCTCCATGCCGGGGCATCATAGGACCGAGCGGCGGCCGAGACCCGTCATGGCGGCGTCCATTGAGCCGACCGGCCGGGTTCGCCCGAAGCCGCCTCGGCCGGTATGGGTCCGACCTTTCCCGGCCGCCGTGGCCGGGGCACAGCCGGGGCACAGACCGTGACGCGCGATGTGCGCGGGAGCCCGGGCCCGGCGCGAGGCCGCAACAGGGGATGAGGCCGCAACAGGGGATAAGGATCTTCGCGTATCGCTATGACATGCCTTTTGTATATCATATTGACTAGTTAAATAATATTTAAAATACATAGTACATTGCTCTCCATTGAGGAAGGTGTTATAAATTCGAGCCCTGCTCGGTTGGCGCGGCGCGGGGACCGGCCGCATGAGGAGACGCAGCAATGGTTAAATATTCGGATGAGGACATCATAGAATACATCGAGCATACCAATAACGCGGCAGATATCTGGATAAAAGAGTTCGCCAAGAATCCGAAAATGCAGCAGAGTTATTTTTGGCCTCTATTTACTTCATTATTTGTGCATCAAAAACGGGAGATCCCGGTCAATATAAGTGACGCGGCGCGGATGATTCCGCAATTGTCGCCCTCGCAGGCGCGTCGGGTCATGGCGCACGCGGAGCAGGCGGGCTATCTCGAAATCAAAAAGCCCAAGCCGGGCTCGAAAGCGACTTACGTAAGGGTCACCGCCAAAACCGAAGACTTGATCCGGCGAACCTGCAAGGCGGCCCTTTCGGGCATGGCGCAAATATTCCGATCGTGAACCACGCGATCGCTTTCTCCCGCTGCCTGCGGCGCCGGCGGCCGATCGCCTGCCGGGTAGAGAAAGGCTTGCGGCACATGAGTGAATTCGCTCATCCATGGCCGGAATCTTCGGCGCCTGGTCGCAGCCTGCGAAGCCGGAACGAGGCGGGTTTTGGGTGGGCCGCCTGCGTCCGCCCGATGGCATTGACTTCGCTCGGGGCCCGGGCCAATCCTGCTCGGGGTAAACTCCGTAGTTTTCCCTTGGCCACCGCTCTCGAACGGAGGCTGTCCTGATCGCCCGATTCATCCGCGCCGGAATCGCGGTCCTTGCGGCCTTCGGGCTGGCCGGCCCGCCGGCCGCCCTGCCGGCGACCGCCCAGGGCAATGCCTTGCTGGTCCGCGTCGATACGGTCAAGCCCGTGCCGCTGTCCCAGACGGTGCCGGTCATCGGCCGGCTGGTGGCGCGTCAGGGCGGCGTCGTGGCGGCGCGGATCAACGGGCCGATCGAGGCGTTTCACGTCGAGGTCGGCGACCGGGTCGAGGCGGGCCAGGTGATCGCCGTCCTGAACGCCGCGGCGCTCAAGGCCAAGCGGGACCTCGCCGCCGGCGAACTGGCCGAGGCGCGGGCCGAGCGCGCCACCAAGAAGGCCCAGCTGGTGCTCGCCCGCCAGGCGTTCAAGCGCTTGGAGAAGTTGAAGAAATCGGCCGCCTTCAGCCAGGCGCGCTATGACGACCAGCGCCAGCAGGTCGTGATCGCCGAGGCCGCGGTACGCGAGTCCGATTCCGCGATCGCAAGCGCCAAGGCAGACTTGGAGCTGGCCGAGATCAACCTCTACAACGCCGAAGTGCGCGCGCCTTACGCCGGCGTGGTGACCGAGCGCCTGACCGAGGCCGGCGCCTACGTTCAGACCGGCGCGCCCCTGATTCGGATGATCGGGGATCAGACGCTGGAAATCGAAGCCGACGTGCCGTTCCAACATCTCTCCGGCCTGCAACCCGGAATCGAGATACAGGTCTCCCTCGACGACGGTACCAGGCACCAAGCCGTAGTGCGCGCTCTGGTGCCTAAAGAAAACCCGCTCACCCGGACCCGCGCGGTCCGTTTCGTGGCGAACTTCGGCGAGGCCCTCAAGCCGCGGCTCGCCCACGACCAGAGCGTCACCCTGCAGATCCCGATCGGACCGCGGCGTAAGGTCCTTTCCGTGCACAAGGATGCCATCGTCAAGCGCAAGGGGCAGGACATCGTCTTCGTCGTGACCGGCGATGGGGCCGAGGCGCGGTCGGTTCAACTGGGGGCGGCGGTCGGCAGCCGCTTCGAGGTGCTGAACGGCCTGAGCGAAGGCGACCAAGTCGTGGTTCGCGGCAACGAACGCCTGAAACCGGGCGACAAAATCCGCATCGACGGAGCGTCCTGATGAACCTCATCAAGCTCGCCATTCGGCGGCCGGTCGCCGTCGTCGCCGCGGTCCTGATGGTGGTGATGTTCGGGCTTGTCGCCCTACAGACCATCCCGATCCAGCTCTCGCCGGACGTAAACCGCCCGGTGATCACCGTCACGACTGGGTGGCCCGGCGCCGCGCCGGCCGAAATCGAGCGCGAGATCCTCAACCGCCAGGAAGAGGTGATGGCCGGCCTCGAGGGCCTGCGACAGATCACCGGCCGCGCCGAACAGGGGCGCGCCCGGCTCAGCCTCGAGTTCGGCGTCGGCACCAACATGGATAAGGCCCTGCTGCTCGTGTCGAACCGGCTCGACCGGGTGGGCGACTACCCGGACGAAGCCGGTGAGCCGAGCCTGGACACCGCGGGCAGCGAGGACAACGCGATCGCCTGGTTCATGGTCAACCGGACCGAAGGCAACGACCGGCCGATGCACGAGTACGGCGATTTCCTGGAGGACGTGGTCAAGGACCGGATCGAGCGGGTTCCGGGGGTCAGCCGGGTCAACGTGTTCGGCGGCAGCGAGCGGGAAATCCAGGTCACCGTGGAGCCGCAGCTGCTGGCCCGCTACGGGCTGACGGTCAGCGACCTGACGCGGGCGCTGCGGGCGGCCAACGCCTCGGTCTCCGCGGGCGACGTGGAGGAGGGCAAGCGCCGTTACGTGGTGCGCACCGAGGGCGAACTCAACACGCTCGAGGCCATCCGCGAGGTGGTCCTGCGGTCCTACGAGGATCCGCGCACCGGCCGGCTGGCCCGCGTGACCGTGGGCGACCTTGCCGACGTGTCCTACGGCTACAAAGATCCGACGGCGGCCATCCGCGTCCTCGGCGTGCCCGCCCTGGGGTTCAGCGCCTTGCGCCAAACCGGCGCCAACGTGATCGAAATCATGCGGGGCATCCGCGCGGCGGTGCACGACCTGAACCAGTTCGTCATGGCCAACGCCGGCTTGACCCTGGCCCAGGTCTACGACGAGACGGTCTACATCAATTCGGCCATCGACCTGGTCCAGCAGAACATCTGGGTCGGCGGCAGCCTCGCCATCATGGTCCTGCTGCTGTTCCTGCGCTCGGTCAGGGCGACCCTGGTCATTGCGATCGCGATTCCCGTCTCGGTCGTGGGCGCCTTCGTGGCCATGGCGGCGCTGGGCCGCTCGATCAACGTGATCTCCCTTGCCGGCCTGGCTTTCGCCGTCGGAATGGTGGTGGATGCCGCCATCGTCGTGCTGGAAAACATCTACCGCCTGCGCGAGGCGGGCCGCCCGGCCCGGGAGGCCGCCTACCTCGGCGCCAAGCAGGTCTGGGGTGCGGTGCTGGTCTCCGCGCTGACCACCGTCATGGTGTTCATCCCGATCCTGGTCATGCAGCTCGAGGTCGGCCAGTTGTTCCGGGACATCGCCGTGGCCATCTCGGTCTCCGTGCTGCTCTCGCTGCTCGTCTCGATCACCGTGATCCCGGCCCTCTCGCGCCGGATCTTCGGCCTCAAGCGGGGCGGCCGCGCGCGCCCGCGACTGGTCCGCATGGCCCTGCCCGGGATCGACCATGTCGCCGGCGCCCTGGTCCGGGGCATCATGGGTTTCATCCGCCTCGTGGTGCGCAGCCGCGTTTTGGCCCTCGGCGTCGTGGCCGGTGTGATCACGGCGGCCGCGGTCGGCGCGTGGCAATACCGGCCGAAGCTGGAGTACCTTCCCGAGGGCAATCGAAACCTGGTCTTCGGCATCATCATCCCGCCGCCCGGCTACAACCTGGCGACGACGACCGGGATCGCCGAGACGATCGAGACTGCGACCAAGCCGCACTGGGCGATCATTTCGGGCCCGGAATCGGGACCGGGCGAGCCGCCGAAGATCGAGCGCTTCTTCTTCGTCGCGACCCGGGCCCGAACCTTCCTGGGCGCCGTTTCGACCGACCCGCAGCGGGCCCGCGAGTTGATCCCGGTCCTGCGCGAACCGGTGTTCCGCGAGCCCGGGACCTTCGGTTTCATCAGTCAACCGTCGATCTTCGGCCGCGGCATCGGGAGCGGACGCAAGATCGAGCTGGACATCTCCGGGCACGATCTGGAGGCGATCCTGGATGTCGCCGGGCGCGCGGTGGCCAAGGTCCTCCAGGTCCTGCCGCTCGGCGAGGGCAACCAGCTTCGCCCCAATCCGGGACTGGAACTGGGCGCGCCGGAAGTGCGCGTCATCCCCAACCGCTTGCGGCTTGCGGATAACGGGGTGACCGCGCGCGAACTGGCCGAGACGGTGGACGCCTTCAACGACGGTTTGCGGGTGACCGAGGTGACGGTCGGCAGCAAGCGGATGGACCTCACGCTGCAAGGACCGGACAAGAACATAGGCGAGACCCAGGGGATCGGCGCCCTCCCGGTGGTGACCTCGGCCGGCCGGATCGTGCCGGCCGAATCGCTGGCCGATGTGGTGCTGACCGCGGGGCCGACCGAGATCCGCCATCGCGAGCGATTCCGCACCGTGACCCTCGAGATCCGGCCGGCGGCGGGCCTTGCGCTCGAGGCGGCGCTGGACACCCTGCGCGAGAAGGTGATCCGCCCGCTGATCGCGGAGGGCCTGCCGCCGGACATCAAGCTCGGCCTCTCGGGAACCGCCGAAAAACTGGCCGAGACCTGGGATGCGATGAAATGGGACCTCCTGCTGGCCATCGTGATCGTCTATCTGGTCATGGCGGTTCTCTTCGAGAGTTTTGTCTATCCGCTGATCATCCTGCTCTCGGTCCCGCTGGCCGCCGCCGGCGGGGTGGCGGGCTTGGTGGTGCTCAACGATTACCACTTCCAGCCGCTGGACATGTTGACCTTGCTCGGCTTCGTCATCCTGATCGGCATCGTGGTGAACAACGCGATCCTGCTCGTGCACCAGACGCTCTATCTCCTGCGCGAGGCGAACATGCCGGCGGCGCAGGCGATTCTCGAGGCGACGCACAACCGCATCAGGCCGATCTTCATGTCGACGCTGACCAGCGTGTTCGGCATGCTGCCGCTGGTCGTGTTCCCGGGCGCCGGCTCCGAACTCTATCGTGGCCTGGGATCGGTGGTGGTGGGCGGACTGTCGCTTTCGGCGATCCTGACGCTGCTCATCATTCCCCCGATGCTGACCATGCTGGTCGGGCCCCTGGAGGCCCGGCGGCTGAAGGCCGCGGCCGCCGAGGCCGAACCCGAGGCACCAGCCGGCATTTGGCCCAAGCCCGCGGCCGGGGAATGAGCCGATAGCCGGGCGGAACCGGCCGTTCCCCTTCACTTGGCCGGGCGGATCGGCCAAGCCCCCGGGCGGCTAAGCAGAGTGTTCTTGATCCGGCCACCAATGGCCGGGCCAAGATCACTCTGCAAGCCCTTAAAAGTCCAGCAGGTTTTGCGAAGCCCGCCGACACGCGCTGTGGGCGGAGTTTCGAAAACCTGCTTAGCCGGCCTTGCGGATATGGAAGATGAAGACCCCGTCGGTTTCCGAGAAGTCGACGAGCCGGTGGCCCGTGGTTTCGCAGAACGACTGAAAGTCCCGCACCGAGTCGGGATCGGTGGCATGCACCTCGAGCACCCCGCCGGGCGCAATCGATTTCATGGCCTTGCGCGCGCGCAGAACCGGCAGCGGGCAGCGCAGGCCCTTGGTATCGAGCAGAGTCTCGCTCATGACCGCGGCTTTTTCCCGCCCGGCTTGTCCTTTCCGGGCGCACCATCCTAGCAAGCCGCCGTCGCCGGGAAAACCGCCGGCGCCGGGCTTGACGATGGGGCCCCGTGGGCAACACTATGGCGCCATGCACTACGACGGAGTCCGGCAGGCCGCGAAACGCGCCAGCA
>JBHIDD010000032.1:0-13565 GCA_046759925.1 Kiloniellaceae bacterium | reverse complement strand
GCAGGTTTTCGAAACTCCGCCCACAGCGCGTGCGGGCGGGCTTCGCAAAACCTGCTGGACTTTTAAGCGCTTGCAGAGCGGTCTTGGCCCGGCCATTCGGGGCCGGATCAAGAACACTCCGCTTGGCCGGCACGCGGGACCTCGCCCGCGCCTTGCGGCGGCGGCGCGTCAGGATGCGGCCCCGACGACGCGGCCATGAGACCTGTCAAATGACCTCGATGGTATCGGCCATCGGGCCCTTGGGGCCCATGTGGGTCACCATGCGGACACGCTGGGCGGGGTCCAGGCGCTGCAGGCCGGCGCGCAGCAGGATCCGCGCCGAGATGAACACGTCCTTGCCGCCGTCGTCCGGGGTCACGAAACCGAAGCCCTTCTCGCGGTTATAGAACTTGACCGAGCCCTCGACCACGATGGTGTCCGCATCATCCAGCGGCGGCGCCTCCGGAACGGATTCGATCCGGTGGACGGCCGCCACCTGAGGGCCCTTTTGCCCGGCGCAGAGGTCGCAGACGATGGTCGCCCCTTCCGGCAGATGGCGGTGGCCGGACTGTTCCACCACCGAGATGTGCATGAACGCATCGGGCGATCCGTCGCTGGGCTGGACGAAGCCGAAGCCCTTTGTCGGGTTGAACCACTTGACCACGGCGGTGATCTCGCGGTGGGTGATCTCCGCCTGATCGGACTCGCGATGGTTCGTCATGCTCGGGGCACTCCCGTTCACCTGGGCCCGCGCCCGAAAATTCCTTGCCACGACGGGCGACCTGTCGCTCTGCCGATCGCGATCACGGCTAAGACTTCGGGTCCCGTCCGAATATCGCCGATCGGATGTGGATGAGGTTTGCCGTCGCGAAGCCGGTTTCCTCGCGCGCAAGCGGCCGGAGCTACGATCCTGGCCGCCGGTATCCCATTGAAAATCCTTAAATAGTTCTCCGCATTCCAGCGCTGGGTTTGTGTGTTTTACCCCAAGTTCCCAGGCAAGGGCTATAGAAAAGCGCGGACTCGCGGAATTTGGCCTCCGGGCGCGGCATATTCGGCCCGCGACGGCCCCTAAGGCCCTCTGTTCGGGCCCCGAAACTCCGCCTGCGGCGGGGGTGGCGGGCTTGGCCAAACCTGCGGGTCTCTTAGGGACTTACCGATCGGTCTTGGCCCGGACTTTCGGGGCCGGATCGAGATCGCCCTGCTTTGCCCAGCCGCCAAGCCCGGGTATCGCCTGTGGGGCATGGCCTGCCGGTGCCCCGGCGGCGCAAGCCCGGTTGCGCCCGGCCCCGAGGCCGGCGCGCCTCGGCCCCCGCCACGGTTGCGCCCCGGCCTCTGCGGCCGCCCGATTGCGGTGTTGCCAAGCCGGCCAGCCGGTCTATCATTGCGCACGCATGAAGCCCCTGTGGCGGAACTGGCAGACGCGACAGACTCAAAATCTGTTCCGGGCAACCGGGTGGGGGTTCGAGTCCCTCCAGGGGCACCACGGGTTTCCGGGCGCGGCGGCATGCCGAAGCGGCGCGCAAAGGGTGGAGGTCGAAACCGCTCGAGGACGGATTATGAAATTCTATTCATTCCAGATCGTCATCGAGAAGGAGCCGGAGGACGAGGGCTATCTGGCCTATAGCCCCACCCTGCCGGGCTGCTTCAGCAACGGCGCCACCATCGAGGACGCGAAACGCAACATTCGCGAGGCGATCGAGCTGCATCTCGCGGCCCTTCCCGAACGCTCAGCGCCGGTGCCGCAGAACGACCGCCTGGTTCACGTCGAGGAGCTTACCGTCGGGATACCGTGATGGCCCGCATGCCGCAGGTGACGGCGCGCGAGCTGGTGCGGTTCCTCAAGTCGCAGGGTTTCACCGAACAGCGCCAATCGGGCAGCCACCTGACCTTGCTTCATGCGGGGCGAGGCGTAACGGTCACCGTCCCGGTTCATACCGGCGTCGACATCGGCCGCGGCCTATGCCCGCTCCAGGGGCCGGCGCAAGAAGATCGAATCGCTCTTTGCGGAAGTCAAACCTATCCTGGCGCTTGTCGGGCCGAGACTCCGTGGCCTGACCGGCGCAAGGGACGAGTTCCTGCCGGCCGCCACCGTGCAGAACCTCAAACGCCGCGCCAAGCATGGCGCCATGCCGCCGCCACGAGTGCTAACCGCCTGATCGACGCCCCGAACCTTCAACCCCTTGGACAGACAGCGCAAAAACCGCCTCGGCAGGACCCTGAGGGGGCACGGAAAACGCCGCTCTGACTCCCAGCGGAAACCAGGCAAGCGCTCCCACTCCGACGTTTTCAACAAATTCGACCCGGAGCCGACATCCCCACCGGCAAAAAAAAATTTCATCGATCGATGCGCCGATGCCCTTGAAGGCTATCGACGAGAAACCATATCGCAGCTGGATTTAGCACTCGCCACTTGGGAGTGCTAAACCGGCCCGACCAAAGTGGTGGGCCAGGACGACATGTTGCTTCAAGAGGAGGACATGTAGCGATGAGAACTGTCTATTTCGCACCCTTCTACCGCCACTCGGTCGGTTTCGACCGTTTGTTCCGCGCTCTCGATGGTCTGGAGCAGGCGGCGAACGCCGACCTTGGTTATCCACCGTACGACATTGAGACGACCGGTGGCGATGCCTGCCGGATCACGATCGCCGTCGCCGGGTTCCAGCCGGATGAGCTTTCGGTGGAGGCGCGCGAGCACGAACTCGTAGTGGCCGGCGACCACAAGCGGGGCGACGCCCCCGCGAAGGTCGCGCGCGAAACGCCGAGCTACCTCCATCGCGGCATTGCCAACCGGGCGTTCCGGCGGGCTTTTCGGCTGGCGGACTTTGTCCGGGTCGCCGATGCGCATCTCGCAAACGGGCTGCTTCATATCGACCTCGTCCGCGAAGTGCCCGCGGCGATGAAACCCCGCCGGATCGAGATCTCGACCTCCGGCCCGGCCAGGATTGCCGCGAAAGCGAAGAAGCTCGTGGAAAGCATAAAAAAAGCCGCCTAACCGACCAACTGGGACGTCGGGCGATCGCCCGACGTCCCAGGCATAACGACCACGTTCGTTTGGCATCGTGGCTGCCGGAACCGCGGGGGCATTCCGTCGTTCCGCTTATCGGAGGGCTCGGCCATGCAACGGAGGGATCACGACCATCGTAACCGGTTCAATGAACCGGAACACGAACCGAGGGAAGGCAACGCGACTGTTCTTACCAACGCAGCGTTCGCGTTTGCCGTCTGCTTTTTCTTCGCGTCGCTGTTCCCGCGGGAACTGGTGATAGCGTCGTTGAGTTCGCTTCTCTTCGTCGTGGCGTTCGGCGCCACGGTGACGGCGGTGCTTTGCGGCGAGTCACCGTTCGTCCCGCAACTCACAAGCTGGGATTTTGCAGCCACGTTCCTGCTGCTGAGCCTCATCCTATCGTGGCTGGTCGATCCAGAAGCCGTCCGATCCGCCGTTGAGGCCCAAGGCGGTGCCGCTTTGACAAGGACGAGCTGAAGGGTGGCGGCAAGATGATAAAGGCTCTGGCCCCCTTCGTTGGCATGATCGGCGTTCTGCTGCTCTGTTGTTGGGCGATCTTCGGCAGCGCTGGACTACTGCTGGTCGCGGGGCTTCCGTTCGTTCTTGGATATTCGGTGCCTCGGCTGCCAACCCATGCCGTTATGCGCTATCACGGCGCGGTACCGCTGCACCCGAACGAATGCCCCGTGCTAATACCAACGGTCCCTGATATTGACCCATTTCATGGGAGCAAATCGGTCCGTCCGGCCCGAGTCGTAAACAGGGCGCGGCGCGAAGCGCGATCAAGGCGACATCGGGCAAGCGGCGCCCAAAACTCCCTGGGGAACCCGGCGGCGCCGATTTGCCCCACCGAAGGCCGGGCGCTTTTCGGCGCCAGAGGCGTCGCTCGTCGCTTGAAGTGTCCCTTAACTACGGCGCAACTCGCTCCTCATCTGGCGACAAAAATCGCCTCGGTGAAATGGGTTGACCTGCCCCCAGAATCTGGTCACTCAGCATGAGAGTCCGGGTTGGTGATTTTGCACTGGTTGAGCGCTTGTTGTCATCTCTCCGAGGGCATGGCCTCGGAGAGATGATGCGAATTCCTCGGGCGTTATGTAGCCCAAGGAAGAATGGGGCCTTTCGGTATTGTAATCGCGTCTCCAGGCTTCGATCGTCTCTCTGGCGTCCCTGAGGTTCAAGAACCAGTGCTCGTTGAGACATTCATCGCGGAACTTCCCATTGAAGGATTCGATGAAGGCGTTTTGGATCGGCTTGCCAGGTTCGATGAAGTGGAGACGAACGCCGTTGCGATAGGCCCATTGGTCGAGTGCCTTACTGATCAGCTCGGGGCCGTTGTCGATGACCAACTCCTTGGGCAATCCGCGGGTCTCGGCCAAGCGCTCGAGCAGTCGCACGACGCGAGCACCTGGCAATGACGTATCGACCTCGATCGCCGGACACTCTCGCGTGCAGTCATCGACGATGTTGAGGGTCCGGAAGCGCTGGCCGCTGGCCAACACATCATGCTCGAAGTCCATCGACCAGCGATCGTTGGCCGCTTCGGGCACCAGCATCGGGCGGCGCTCGCCTCGACCGACCCGCTTGGTCTTGCGTTTCCTCACCTGTAGGCCCTCCTCGACGTAGATCCGATGCACCGCCTTGTGGTTGACCCGCCAGCCCTCGCGGCGCAGCAGCGCGTGCAGGCGCCGGTAGCCGAAGCGCCGGCGCAAGGCGGCCAGCTCCTTGATACGCTCACGCAGTCCCGGCCGCTCCTGCTTGCGCGGCGCATACTGCCAGGTCGAAAGGTTGAGGTCGGCCAGCCGGCAGGCCCGGCGCTGGGACAGCCCATGCGCCTGGACCAGACGCAAAACCACGTTGCGCTTGCCGGCCGGCCTCACCACTTTCGGGACAAGACATCCTTCAAGGCCGCATTGTCCAGATGCGCTTCAGCCAAAAGCTTCTTCAGCTTCGCGTTCTCCGCCTCCAGTTCCTTCAGACGGCGCACGTCCGAGGCCTCCAGGCCACCGTACTTCGCCTTCCAGCGGTAAAACGTCTGCTCCGAGATCCCGTGACGGCGGATGATCTCCTTGACCTGACCACCGGCCTCCTGCTCGCGCAGAACCCCGATGATCTGCTCCTCCGTAAATCGTCGCTTCATGGAAAAGTCCTCCTTATCCAGGAGAACTCTCATCCCTCATGACCCGGATTCGGGGGAACAGGTCATCATCACACCTCACCGAAGCTTGATCGTCCGTGAGTTGGAACGGTCTTAAGTCCGTCTAAGATTGAACAGGGAGGTGTCCGATGTCGTCTATGAAGAGCGGCGCTATCGACCATTCCCGGCACCATCAGCCGCAGAACCTGTCTGACCGCTTTGCACTCGGCTTCGTGAAGGTGCTGCGTTTCGTCGCGGACACCTTCTTCGCGAAGCGCTACGGCCACCGCGCCATCGTTCTGGAAACCGTTGCCGCCGTCCCTGGCATGGTGGGTGGGGCGTTGCAACACTTGAGGTCCTTGCGCCGCATGACAGACGACCATGGCTGGATCCGCACGCTGCTCGACGAGGCCGAAAACGAGCGCATGCACCTGATGACCTTCGTCCACATCGCAAAGCCCAGTCGGCTGGAGCGGGCGCTGATCCTCCTCGCTCAGGGTGCGTTCTACAACGCATTCTTTGCGCTCTACCTGATCTCGCCCCGGACCGCGCACCGGATCGTCGGGTACTTCGAAGAGGAGGCGGTCATCAGCTACACCCAGTATCTGGAAGAGATCGACGCCGGGCGGCATGAGAACGTGCCGGCGCCCCAAATCGCCATAGATTACTGGAAGCTGGCACATGATGCCCGGCTGCGGGACGTGGTGCTGGCGATCCGCGACGACGAGGCGGGCCATCGAGACGTCAACCACGGGTTCGCTGATACGCTTACGCGCGCTGGTCGCCCGGTTGCCGCCGGCAACGGTAAGACAACCGCAGATTAATAGCGGGCCATGTCTCGGCCATCGTCACCAAGCGGGCCGGCGAGCTGCCGGAGGCCGGCGAAATGGCCGGCTACGCGGTGTGGAGTCGTCCGTGAAAACGCTGATTTCAGGCGGCGCGCGGCGGCTGCGCGGTGCCGGAAACGCAGTCGCCCACGATAATGGAGGATCCGCCCGGCGACGAACGCATCGTCTTCACCGCCGACGAGTTCGAAGGAACGACGCCTCAGCGTGTGAAGTTCACCGACGTATGGCAAAGGGAAGAGTACGCCCTATTCAGGGGGTGCGGCGTACAGGCGGAAATCGTCTATACGACCGTAACGGAGGATTCCAAGGCGCTCGAGTACAATTACCTGGTTGAACGCACGGCCAACACGTGGAACCTCAACAAAAAATACAACAAGGTATGGGGCGCCTACGGAACGGTCAGGGCGCTTCTCGGGGAGTTTGTGTACAAGCCATACGCGCTTACGGAAAGGAACCGGGAGTGCTTTGGGTTTTCTTCGGAGTGGGACCACCCGCCCGACGATCCCGAACACCGCCCCGGCAAGATCCTCTTCGGTTACTTCTGCGCCAACGAGGGCGATAAAATCTCTGAGTACAGGATTGAAAACCTTATCCAACGCATCGGCATCAGGGGCGTGACCGAAGCAATCAGAAAGCGGCGCGGAAACCGTCATGGCTCAGGCAGCGGTGTCGCCGCGACGTCAGCCGACGCGCGCCTCCAGACCGAGGCTGCTGTGATCGGGCAAGGGCTGTCTCCATCTGCCGAGACGGGGAACGCCAGTTTCCCGTTCAAGTTCGCCAGGCACTACGAAGCGGGGAACGGGGGCTTCGACTAGGCCCGTCCCTGGCGCCGGGATGACAGCGCGCGCTCCCCGATGCGTGGACCTGGAATCTCGTCGCCCGGCACTTCACAAAATCTGTTACATCATCTACCCACACAAAACCCTTGAAACTAAGTTTCGAGCCGAAATCCAATTAACCCCGGTGCCCATTTTTCGCTAGCGTCGCGCAGCCGATGAGCATACCTTCCAAAAGTTGGCCAATATCGTATGATCAACGAAAGGGAGAGGCGAAAGGGGGAATCGAAAATGAGGACACTGCTTCTTGCCAGCGCATGCATCGTCGCGATGGCCGGGCCGGCGCTCGCCTGCCGGGGGACTACAGAATATCCGCAGATTTCCAAGCAGCTCGAGCAGTCGAAGGGCTCGCCGGAGCGCATCGAAGCGCTCATGGCAAAGCTAAGCCAGGGCCAGTCGATGCACAGGGAAGGGCATCGTCAGGGCGACATGGTCAAACTGCTCGCATCGCTTCGCATCCTCGACGAGCTCAAGGAGGCAGTCGCCCCGTGGGGGTATGTCTTCAGCGCACTTGACGGATCTTGACCTTTTAGTCGGGGCCACAGTCCGGCCGCGATCAAATTGCCCATTGAAACTCCCGGGCCATGAGGGCGCTGGTGTAAGCGTGCAAGTCGCGCCGATGATCGTGCCCGTATGACGACGAAGCCCCGGTCGTGGCGCTTGCGCAGTCCCGGGAAGGCTGGTTCCGGCGGGGCGCGCGCTAAAGAGCGCACGAGAGTCGCCGGGACGTTCCGAACGACAGGACCAAGTAAGGGCTACGGCAACGAACCCGTGGCCGGCGCTCGACGACCGGAAAGAGCGAGGCGATTTGCGTCGCGGATTTGCGTAAGGTTGCGATCGGTCGAGAAAACCTTGCGCCTGCGTTTTCAGTTGAGGAACCGGGGAAGCGGATAGCGGAACGTGTCTTCGTGGCACTTCAGCGCATCGAGTATGGCCGTGCCGGAGAACTTGCGCGCATCGTACTGACAGAGGCTCACGACCGGGAACCGGCGCGCGAGGAACTGGTTGTAACGCATTTCGAAATCCATGAGCTTCTCAACGCTCAGCCCCTGGGACAAGGCCCAGGCCATGTCGCCGAGCACCCTGACGGCGCGTCGGCCCGAGCGGGTCGCTTCGACGAGAACGTTATCCAGCACCTCGTAGGCAGCGCGCCCGGACGGCATGCCTTCGGAAACCACGAATCGCCTGTCGTCGATGTATTCGCCGAGAGATCCACGGACAGATCCGAGCTCGTGGAGTATGTGCTTTTTGGCGTCAGGCGCAGCGGCGAGAAAGCAGACATCGCCGGCCTCGAGCCCGTCAGCCAAGAAGGGGACCGCCAACTTGACGCGCCCTGAATCGTTCTCGTAAAGCGCGCACAAGTGGCTCCCGTGGTCGATGGCGACGCCCTCAATGTGGATCTGGCTGACCCTCGCAGGCGCCAACCGAGCCCTCGCGCTTGGCAAGGAGGTCGCTTGGGTCTCGAGGAACGCCAAGAGGTCTGCGCGCCGGAAGCGGCGCTCGCGTTTCGGTCCGACGCGCAAGCACGAGAGTGTGCCCGTGTTCGTCCAACGTCGCAGCGAAATCACGCTGACGTTGAGCAGACGCGCAGCTTGCTTCATGTTAAGCAGCTGTTCATCTTTATTGTCCGTACCAATTGCCATCGTGATCCAATCCTTTGAGTAATTCCAGTTAACGCCGCTAACCCCTTCAAACAACGATCAACATTGTATCACGCATCGGTGTACGCGGCTATTGCTGCGCCACCGGTTGTTGAGCGGCCTGCGTCTGCGATTGGGCGTAGGCGCCCGGCCAAGCGCTCTTGACCATTACTGTCCGAGTTTGCGTTCCCGCGCGTGTGCGACGGCGTTCTCCCTTGCTCGCGCACCCCCCGCACGCGTTGTCTTTGAAGCTAGACCTGGCGTAGGCCGTTCCCGCAAGCCCAACCCTGTCCATCGCACTTCGGAAATTTCTTTGGCGCCTTGATCCAGATCAATGCGGGGGCTTGGTGGGTCGTCAGGATTTTCGCTCTGAAGCGCATTCAGCCGGTCCCGCACACGTTTTCGTGATCCGTCAAATGGCTCCACACGCTTGACAGGGATATACCCCCCTATCATGATCATATTGGCTCATTGCTATCCTTAATGATAGCCTAAGAGGTGCAATGATAGCCTTTGGTTCGCCCAATCAGATTCCATCGGCGGAGGCAACACGAGGGGATGAGGGGGATGCGACCATTGGAACATCCATCACTTAAGAAGCATCTGCGGTCGACGGTGCGCGCGGCGCTTGTCGGCACAGCGGCCCTGGCGTTCGTCGGCGGCGCGCCCGCATGGGCTGGCGAGCTCGACGAGCTCAAGGCGCAGATCGAGGCCTTACGGCTCAAAGTGGAGGAGCTCGAGGCCAAGCAGGCGGAAACGGCCAAGGAAGCGAAGGAGGCCAAGGAGGCCGCCGAGCGTCAACCCCTGGCTGCGCCCCAGCGCGTGGTCACGTCCGGCAAGGACGATGTGAAGCTCACGCTCTCGGGCCAGGTGAACCGCGTCAGCTTTTTCGGCGACGACGGCACGGAGTCGAACTTCTTCCATTCCGACAACGAGAACTCCTCGACGCGTTGGCGGCTCGTCGGCAGCGGCCGGATCGACGACGAGTGGAGCGTCGGCACGTTGATCGAGCAGGACATCGGCCAGACCAACAACAGTTCCGCCGTCAAGATTGACCAGGATTCATCGGTGAGCGACGTCTCTTTCGACAACCGTCACCTGACCGCCTGGCTGGACAGCAAGCGGTTTGGCCGGCTGTGGCTCGGCAAGGGCAACACCGCATCCAACAACATCACCCAGATTGACCTTTCCGGCACCACGGTCATCGAGTACTCGGGCCTCGAGGATATCGGCGGCGGCCTCGAGTTCAGGACCGATGGCGCCCCGGCGCCGGACGGCCCGAAAGTCAGTGGCGGATCTGACGCCGTTGGCAGTGGCGTTTACAGCCAGTTCGACGGCCTGAGCCGGCGCAACCGAATCGAGTACGACACGCCGACGCTCATGGGCTTCAAGGCCGGGTTCAGCCATTCCCAGGGCGACGCCTGGGACGCGACCCTGCGCCATTCGGCCAACTTCGAGCAGGTCGGCCTGAAGCTCGCCGCGGGCTTTGGCTACTGGGAGTATGGCAGCCGGACCGACGTAGCTGACAGCGCATTCGGCGGATCGATCTCGGTCCTGCACGACTCGGGGGCGAACCTCACCTTCTCCGGCGGCACGTTCGACCGCGAAGCCGAAACCGCGACCAAGAGCGACGATCCCTTCGGCATCTTCATCAAGCCCGGCTGGCAGCTCAAGCTCACGCCGCTCGGCAAGACCGCGGTCTCCGGCCACTACGCTCGGGCCGACGACATGCAAAGGGACGGCGACGAGTTCACGAGCTGGGGCTTCGCAGCGGTCCAGCATATCGACAGGGCCGCACTCGAGCTTTTCGGCTTCTTCCGCCAATACGACCTCGACCGCCCCGGCACGGACTTCGAGGCCATCAACCTCGCCGGCTTCGGCGCACGGGTGAAATTCTGAGGCGGCTGGTACATCGGGGTATAGCTGAGCGGAAACGTTCATGGTCTCGAAATGTCTCGCCATTGCGCTCGTCGCATTGCTCTTGTCCGCCTGTGGGCGGGTAAGCCCGTACGTGGTCGACCAGCCGCAGCCGGATGAGATTCCGCCTGGGCCCGGGCTGCTGACCGGGCCGGAGGGCGAGTTCGTCATCTTCGCCAGATGAGCGTGCGCCGGGCGCGCGGAGCTTAGGCCGCCCGGGTACGCGTGGCGGGGCGTTTGTTACGTCGGCCCTTATGTCGAGGGGCGGTCCGTTCATCCCGATCCCCGTAGCGCCAGGCCGTTTGATTATAAGCCCGCGGCGGACGAGATGACGCCCGGACCCGGCCTCATCTCAGGTGAGGACGGCAAGCTCGTCCTGTACGGAACATCCCTGCCTCAATGATTTCCGGGGCCGCGGTTGACCGCCAGGATGATATCTCTCCCCCTCAGACCATGTCGCCAGGCTGGGCTATCGCTCTCGACCTCGGCGACGAGCGCGCCGTCTCGCCCCGGAGTGCGGGATGCGCTATCGATATCGCGAAAAACGGCACCCCGGAGCTGAGGAGCACCCTCGCCCCCGCGTGCAGAGACGGCCTCGGCGTCCCAGTAGCCTGTCGGCAAGTGCGATGATGCGCCGATTGGGTCGAGCGTGGGGCGCGGCGCGACGCAGATGGCGACGCGGCGGGACACGCGCCGGCGTCGGCGGCTGTTCATAAGGCGGGACAAGCGAGACAAGATGCGACGGCCGAAGGGCCGCGGCGTGTGTCGAGAGCTCGGCCAGGCTGCAAACGTAGATCGCGCTACGGCGAGTCGGTTCCGGCGCGGGCGCGGCCGGTACGTCCCCCGGCGTTACGCTGCGTTGGCCACCGCGCATGCCATGGCCTCGTTCGTCAAAGCGTGACCGCGACTTGAGCGTCGCCGTCCCGACGCAGGACGTTGACCGAGACATCGGAGCCATAGCGCCGAAGGAGGATATCGAGCCGGCCGCCGCCGACGGCGAGCGACCGTATGGTCACCTGATCGAGGAACGTCGGCAGCCGGGGCTGTCGAAACCGCACGTGCTCGGCCGCCAAATCGAGCTCGAGCCCAAGACACGCCTGGAGCAACGCGAAGGGCGCGGCGCTCGACCAGGCCTGAGGGGAGCAGGCCACGGGATAGCAGGTCGGCCCCTTGCCCGGCGCCCGCCGGAACCCGCAGAACAGCTCCGGCAGACGGCGCAGGTCCATATAGACGGCGGCATCGAAGAGGCCGGAAAATAGCCGTTGTAGGTGCTGCTTCAGGCCGTAGCGGGCGAAGCCGAGCCCGATGAGCGTGTTGTCGTGCGGCCAAACCGAGCCGTTGTGGTAGGACATGGGGTTGTAGCGGGACTCGGAGGACGCGATCGTCCGGATCCCCCAGCCGGTGAAGAAGGCGTGGCCGAGAAGCTGATCGGCGACGAGTTTGGCGCGCTCCCTCGATGCGATCCCGGAGAACAGGATTTGGCCCGCGTTGGAAGACCGAACCTTGCAGGGTCTCTTGCGGCCGTCGAGCGCCATCGCATAGGTGCCGATGTCCTCGCACCAGAACGCGGATTCGAAGCGCGTTTGCAAACGGTCGGCCTCGCGGCGGAGTTTCTTCGCCCGCGCCGAGAAGCCGATGGCGGCGGCGATCTTCGCCGCGTGGCGCTTCGCGGCGTAGACATACCCCTGGACTTCGCAAAGCGCGATAGGGCCTTCCGCATAGGCGCAATCCACATGGAACACGGAATCGGCCGAATCCTTCCAGCCCTGATTGACCAGTCCGGTGTCGCCGGCGCGGAGGTACTCGACGAAGCCGTCCCCGTCGCGGTCGCCATGGTTGTCGATCCAGCCGAGCGCCGCCTCGACGTGGGGCCAAAGCTTCGAAACGGTCTCCAGGTCGCCCGTGCGGTCGAAATATAGACCGGCCAAGACGACGAAGAGAGGGGTGCTGTCGACCGAGCCGTAGTAGAGCGCGAACGGCACTTCGCCGAGCCGCGCCATCTCCCCGCGGCGGGTCTCGTGCAGGATTTTGCCGGGCTCGGCGTCCGCCTCCGGCCACACTTCCTTCGCCTGGGTTGCCGCCAGGAACTTGAGGACGCCCTTTGCCATGGCCGGGTCGATCCACAGCATCTGGATCGCGGTGATGATCGCGTCGCGGCCGAAGGCGGTGCTGAACCAGGGCATGCCTGCGTAAGGATACGGGCCGTGCGCGGTATCGGTGAGCAGCATGTAGAGGTCAGCCATAGAACGGCATAGCACTTCGTTGAAGATGTCATTCGAGGTTCCGACCGAAGCGGCACGGGCCGTAGAGGCGCGAAGCGCCCGGCGCGCCTCTCGCAGGCAGACGAAGAAGCGGCGGGGCGGCCCCGTCTCGTCGCGTTCACCCTCTTCGCAAGAGACCGAGCAGAACAGGGAAACCCGGCCGCGCGGCGGCAGGTCTAGACGGAACAGCGCGCCTTCGTGATCGACATGATCGGGCGCGGGGTCGAACTGGATGACCGACCGCCGGGGGATGCCGTCGAGTCCATGATAGGCGAAGGTTATGCCGTCCCCGGCGATGTCGACCCGGGTCTCGCCACGGCGGTCTCTCGCGTGGCCGCGGACCTCGAAGATGTCGGCGAAGTCCGCAGCGAAATGAATCGCGACCTCGATCCGCCGCGGTTCGGCGTCGAAGTTTCGGATCCCGAACCTTTCATAACAAGTGCCGTCCCAGAGGAACTTCGATCGGACGATGTGGATCGTATCTCGCGGTAGATCCAGAGCGCCGTCCACGACGAAATCCGGGTTCGTCAGGTCAACGGTGAGAGATGCGTTGTTGTCTTGCACGGTCGAGCTCAACAACAGCGGCCGGCGGCCGTTCACGAGGATGCGTAGGTCGGAGAGATAGCGCGTATCCTTGTGATAGAGGCCTTCGGGACTGCCGTCGCCGGAGACCACGTTGCCATAGTGATCGAAGACGCCGAAGGTATCGCCGTGCTTGAGGGTCCGCGGTCGGCGCTCCAGGATCGAGGTCGTCGCCGGAATATAGAACTGCACGGGGGCTAACGCCGCGTGGCGCGGTTTCCGCGCCTCGTGAGGGAGTGCATCAGCAACCATTGTTAAAGACCCCTCGTCGGTGCAACGGCCGGACGGTCGATTCGGACCGTCGGCCGAAGCTATTGATTTATGCATAAATAATGTCCTATCCTCCGGGCCGGAGGTGGGGAAT
>JBHIDD010000031.1:0-13808 GCA_046759925.1 Kiloniellaceae bacterium | reverse complement strand
TGCCGCTCGGCGACTGGCTGCTGAGCCCCCTCGAGGACCGTTTCCCGGCGCCGGGCGGGGCGCCGGGAAAGGTCGCCGGGATCATCGTGCTCGGCGGCGGGATCGACCTGCCGGCGTCGGTCGGCCGCGGCGTGCCGCAACTGAGCCAATGGGCGGATCGGATCACCGCGTTCGTCGCCCTGGCGCGCCGTTATCCCCAGGCGCGGCTGATCTACACCGGCGGCTCGCCCTCCCTCGTCGACCAAGAGCACCGGGAGGCCGACTTCGCGAAGGTTCTCTTGGCGGACCTCGGCCTCGACGCGCGCCGCGTGGTCTTCGAGCGCAACGCCCGCAACACCCGCGAGAATGCGGTCTTTGCCAAGCAGCGAATGCGGCCCATGGCCGGCGAGACCTGGCTGCTGGTGACCTCCGCCCACCATATGCCGAGGTCCGTCGGCACGTTCCGTCGCGCCGGCTGGGAGGTGATACCCTATCCGGTGGACTACCTCACCGCGCGCGGGGCGGCCCGGCACCCCGACTTCGACGTCCAGCGGGGATTGGCCCGTGTGGCGATCGCGACCAGGGAATGGGTCGGGCTGGTCGCCTATCGTCTGTTCGGCTGGACCGACCGCCTGTTTCCCGCGCCGCGGAGCGAGCGCGCACCGCCGCCGGTTTCGGAAACAACACCAAAGAGTTAAGAGACATCTCACCGGCTCCCTCTTAAGGCGCGATAGGGAAGCCTTAACGCAGGCGTGTCATCATTTCTTAATAGCGTTTTCTGCGCGAATCGGGCCAAAAGGCGGTCGCGGATTGCGCCGCCGGGGGCCCTTATGGCACAAGGACCGCGGCGGTGGGGCGCAGAGTCGTTCGGAGGCATAGGCCGCGCCATGGCGCGTTTGCTGAAGCGGATCGGGATATTCCTGGCGGCCGGCGCCGTCGGTTTGGCCATCGCCGTGGCGCCGACGGGGACCCGCGCGCAACAAGGCGATTTTGCCGCTTGGCTCGAGGAGGTGAAACGCGAAGCCGGCGCCGCCGGCATCTCCCGAGATGCCATCGAGGCCGCCTTCGCCGGGATCGCGCCGATCGCGCGGGTCCTCGAACTGGACCGCCGGCAACCGGAATTCACCCGGCCGTTCTGGGCCTACCTGGACCGGAGCGTAAGCCCGGCGCGCATCGAGCGGGGACGAAAGCTCCTCGCCCGGCACGGGGCGCTGCTCCGGGAAATCCGGCGGCGCTACAACGTGCAGCCGCGCTTCCTGGTCGCATTCTGGGGCCTGGAGAGCAATTTCGGCGACGATATCGGCGGATTTCCCGTGATCGGCGCGCTGGCGACGCTGGCCTACGACAAACGTCGCAGCGCCTTCTTCCGCGCCCAGCTTTTCGATGCCCTGAAAATCCTCGACCAGGGCCACATAACCCCGGCCGGGATGCGGGGCTCCTGGGCCGGTGCCATGGGACAGCTGCAGTTCATTCCCTCCACCTTCATCAGGTATGCCGTGGATCACGACGGCGACCGGCGCCGCGACATCTGGCACAGCCTGCCGGACGTGTTCGCCTCGGCGGCCAATTACTTGAGCAGCATCGGCTGGCGCGGGGACGAAACCTGGGGCCGGGAGGTGCGCCTGCCGCCGGACTTCGACTGGGACCTGGCCGGCCTGAAGATCCGAAAGCCGATCGCCGAATGGCAGCGGCTCGGCGTCCGCCGGGCCGACGGCCGCGACCTGCCGAAGGCCGACATCTCGGGGGCCATCGTCCTGCCGGCGGGGCACAAGGGGCCGGCGTTCCTGGTCTATCGGAATTTCCACGCCATCCTGACCTGGAACCGGTCGATCCTTTACGCCCTCGCCATCGGCCACCTGGCCGACCGGATCGCCGGAAAGGGCAGGCTGATAGCGCCAAGGCCGGCCCGGGAGCACGCGATGAGCCGGGCGCAGATCGAGGAGATGCAGGGCCTTCTGGTTGCCCTCGGGTTCGATCCCGGCACGCCGGACGGTGTGGTCGGGTCCAAGACCCGGGCCACGCTGAAGGCCTATCAACGGCAGGTGCGCCTGGCGGCGGACGGCCATCCCACGCCGGAGCTTCTGGCCGAGCTGCGGCAGGCGGCCGCGCGAAAGCTGGCGACCAACTGAGCAGGGCGTTGCCGCGGGACCTGCACGGGCTTAAACTGCAACATATGGACGTCGATAAAGCCGGACCCACTAGATGATGCGCCTCATTCGTCGCGGCGGCCTCCTGTCGATTGTCGTTGTGGGTCTGGCTTTGACCGCCTGTGCCCAGACACGGGTCGTTGTCCCGCCGGCCGAGCAGGCGGCCGCGCCGGCGGTCGAACGCGGCGAAATCGGCGCCTACAAGATCGGCAGGCCCTATGAGGTGGACGGGGTGTGGTACTATCCGAAGGCCGACTATGGCTACCGGGAAACCGGCATCGCCTCGTGGTATGGGCCCGGGTTCCACGGCATGCGAACCGCCAACGGCGAGACCTACGATCAGAATGCGCTCACCGCGGCGCATCGCACGCTTCCGTTACCCTCCATGGTCCGGGTGACCAACCTCGACAACGGCCGGTCGATCAAGGTCCGGATCAACGACCGGGGTCCCTTCAGCAACGGCCGGATTATCGACCTCTCGCGGCGCGCCGCCGATCTCCTCGGTTTCAGGCGGAACGGCACGGCAAAGGTCCTGGTGGAGATTCTGGAGACCGAAAGCCGCCGGCTTGCCATAATCGCCCTCGGGAAGGAGGCCGCCCGGACGGCGCCGGAACCGGCCCCGACCGTCCCGGTGACCGTCGCGCCTTTGTCGTCGTCTGCCGGCGGCCCGGCCCCGGCGCGGCCGCCCTCGTCCCTGGCCCCGGCGCGGCCGCCCTCGTCCCTGACCGCCGGGCAGAGCGCCGCGCTGTCCGAGCCGGCCGCGGCGGCGCCCGGGCCTCGGCCCATCGGGCCGGCCGCCAAGCCGCTCAGGCCGCGGCTCGCGGCACCGGTCGTCGACGGGGTGGTCACCCAGATGCCCGTGCGCCCGAGCAGCATCTTCGTCCAGGCCGGCTCGTTTATCAAAATCCACAACGCGACGCAGTTGCGCGCGCGCCTCGCCCAACTGGGCAACGCCCGGATCGCCCAGGCCGTGGTCGACAATCGGCGCTTCTACCGGGTGCGTTTCGGGCCGCTTGGCTCGGTGGAAGAGGCCGACAACCTCCTGGAAATTCTCTTGGAAATCGGCCACACGGACGCCCGTGTGGTCGTGGACTAACCCCTTGTTGGTTGCACATGACCGACCCGCCCGAAGCCGCTCGCCTCGGCAAAGCCTTCGGCGGAGCCAGGGCCGGCACGGCCCGGGGCGGTCAAATTTTCGACGCAATTTCCGGCTAGCCACGTGCCCCGTGGGACGCCTGCTCCGCCATTCCCGCCGAGACAGCGAGCGATGACCGACCGCAGATTCCGCCTATCCATCTTCGTCCTGGCCCTGACCGGCTTGCTCGGCTTGGCCGCGCAGCGGCCCGCGGGCGCCATCGAAACCACGGCCCGCGAGGCGCTGCTGATCGACGCCGCCACCGGCACGGTGCTGCTGGAACGCGACAGCGAAAAGCCCATGCCGCCGGCGTCCATGAGCAAGATCATGACCACCTATCTGGTTTTCGAACGGCTGAAGGACGGCCGGCTGTCGCTCGACGACGAGTTTCTGGTCAGCGAGAAGGCCTGGCGCATGGGCGGCTCGAAGATGTTCGTCGAGGTGGGCGCGATGGTCCGGGTCGAGGACCTGCTGCGGGGCGTCATCGTGCAGTCGGGCAACGACGCCTGCATCGTGCTGGCCGAAGGCATCAGCGGCAGCGAGGCGGCCTTCGCCGAGGAGATGACCCGCAAGGGCCGGGAGATCGGCCTCACCGCCAGCCGCTTCACCAATGCCACCGGCTGGCCGGATCCGGACCACAGGATGACGGCCCGGGATCTCGCCACCCTCGCGCAACGCACCATCGAGGACTTTCCCGAATTCTATCATTACTACGCGGAGACCGAGTTCACCTGGAGCGGTATTCGCCAGACCAACCGGAACCCGCTGCTTTACAGGAACCTGGGCGCCGACGGCCTGAAGACCGGCCATACCAAACAAGCCGGCTACGGGCTCACCGCCTCGGCCGCGCGCGACGGGCGGCGGGTGATCCTCGTGCTCAACGGTTTGGCGAGCCAGAGGGTCCGCTCCGAGGAATCGGCGCGGCTGATCAACTGGGCCTTCCGCGAGTTCGACAACTATGCGCTATTCAAGCCGGCCGAGGTGATCGACGAGGCCCCGGTGTGGCTGGGCCAGGAAACCACCGTGCCGGTCGTCCTCCCGGACGGCCTGACGCTCACCCTGACGCGCAAGGCGCGCAACGGCATGGCGGTCAAGGTCGCCTACGACTCACCGGTCCCCGCGCCGATCGAGCAGGGCCAGGAGGTCGGCAGGCTGATCGTGACTCTACCCGATGCGGACCGCATCGAAGTCCCGCTTCAGGCCGGCGCGCCGGTCGGCCGGCTTGGCCTCTTCGGACGCGTGGCCGCCGGGCTCAAGTTCCTCGTCTTGGGCGCCCCGTGAGGCCGCGTTGACCGGAGCCGCACCGCCCGGCAAGAGTGGGACCATGGCGCGGGGCAGGTTCATCACCATCGAGGGCGGCGAGGGCGCCGGCAAGTCCACCCAAATCGAGCTTCTGGCCGCGGCCCTGGCCCGCGCGGGTATCGCCGTGCGCACGACCCGGGAGCCGGGCGGCAGCCCCGGCGCGGAGGAAATCCGCAAGCTGCTCGTCACCGGAGCGGCCGATCGCTGGGACCCGCTCGCCGAGGCGTTGTTGCACTTTGCGGCGCGCCGGGTCCACCTGCGGGCCGTGGTCCTTCCGGAGCTCGCGGCGGGCACGTGGGTGCTCTCGGACCGCTTCGCCGATTCGACCATGGCCTATCAGGGCTACGGTCATGGCTTGGGGCGGGCGGAAATCGAGCGGCTTTACGCCCTGGTGGTCGGCGACTTCGCCCCGGACTTGACGGTGATCCTCGATTTACCGGTCGAGCTCGGCTTGCGGCGCGCCGCCGGGCGCCGGTCCCGCCTGCGGCCCGAAGCCTTCGGCGGACGGGCCGGGGAGGACCGTTACGAACGCATGGACCGCGCCTTTCACGACCGCCTGCGCGCGGGCTTCCGGGAAATCGCCCGGCGGGAACCGCGGCGCTGCGTGCTGATCGACGCCGCCGGGGAGGTGGAGGCGGTCCACGGGGCGGTCTTGGCCGCCGTGTCCGCGCGTCTGGGGTTGGCGCTGACATGATCGCGCCGGAGGCCACCCTCGCGCCGCGCGCCAACCCGGAGCTCAGCGGTCACGCGGCGGCCGAGCGCGTACTGCTCGGGTCCTTGCGCTCCGGCCGGCTGCCTCATGCTTGGCTGATCGCCGGGCCGCGCGGAATCGGCAAGGCGACCCTGGCCTACCGCTTCGCCCGTTTCGTGCTCTGCCGCGGCGGCGCGGGGCAGGGCAGGGGCTCCCCCGGCGCCGCGCCCGCAAGCCTTTACCTCGACCCGGAAAACGAAACCTTCCGCCGGGTCGCCTCGGGCGGGCATATGGACCTTGTCACCCTGCAACCCGGGACCGACCCGGAGACCGGCCGGCAACGCAAGGAGATCCGCGTCGGCGAGGCGCGCGCGGCGGGTGCCTTCCTGCACATGACCTCGGCCGAGGGCGGCTGGCGCGTCGTGATCGCCGATCCCGTGGACGCGCTCAACCAAAGTGCGGCCAATGCCCTTCTGAAGGTTCTGGAGGAGCCGCCGGCCGATGCGCTCGTGCTGCTGGTCAGCCACGCGCCGGGCGGCTTGGTGCCCACCATTCGTTCGCGCTGCTGCCATCTGGCGCTCGAATCCCTGCCGGAGCCGACGGTGACGGCCTTGCTCGGGCGCCATGCCCCCGGTCTGGCCGCGGCGGACGCCGCCGCGCTGGCCCGCCTGTCCGAGGGCAGCATCGGCCGCGCGCTCGATCTCGCCGCCGGCGGGGGTCTCGAACTCTACCGCGAACTGATCGAGGTCCTGGCCGGTTTGCCGCGGCTCGATGTGCCCCGGCTCCATGCCTTCGGCGAGCGCCTGGCGCAGGGCGCGGACGGTGCGGCTTTCCGCACCGGGACCGAATTGCTCGCCTGGTGGCTGGGCCGCATGATCCGTGGCGGCGCCGAGGGCCGCCTGCCGCCCGAGGTGGTCTCCGGGGAGGGGGCCTTGATGGCGCGTCTGCTGGACGGCTGCGCCCTTGCGCGATGGCTTGCGCTGTGGGAGAAGATCACGCGCCTCTTCGCCCGTGCCGAAGGGGCGAATCTGGACCGGAAGCAGGTCGTTATCACCGCTTTCCTCGAATTCGAGGCCCTTGCGTCCTGAGGGACCGGCCCGCGCGGATGCCGGGGGAGCGGACCAATAGCTGGCTGTGAGGAGAACCCGATGGCCGGGGGCCAAGCGCCGTACTATATCACGACGCCGATCTACTACGTGAACGACGCGCCGCACATCGGGCACGCCTATACCACGCTCGCCTGCGACGCGCTGGCCCGTTTCATGCGCCTGGACGGCCACGACGTGAAGTTCCTGACCGGCACCGACGAGCACGGCCAGAAGGTCGAGAAATCGGCGCAGGCCGCCGGCATGGCGCCGCAGGACTTTACCGACATGGTCTCGGAGAACTTCCGCGCGCTGTCCAAGGTGCTCAACTTCTCCAACGACGACTTCATCCGCACCACCGAGGCCCGCCACGTCCGCGCCTGCCAGGCGCTTTGGAACCGGCTGATGGACGCCGGCGAGATTTACCTGGGGATCTATGCCGGCTGGTACGCGGTGCGCGACGAGGCCTTCTATACCGAGGCCGAGCTGACCGAAGCCCCGGACGGCCGCAAGCTCGCGCCCTCCGGCGCCCAGGTGGAGTGGGTGGAGGAGCCCTCGTACTTCTTCCGCCTCGCGGCCTGGCAGGACCGTCTGCTCGAATTCTACGAGGCCAACCCGGCCTTCATCGGTCCGGACTCGCGCCGCAACGAGGTGATCAGCTTCGTCAAGGCGGGCCTGAAGGACCTCTCGGTCTCGCGGACCACCTTCAAGTGGGGCGTGCCGGTGCCGGACGACCCGGATCACATCATCTACGTCTGGCTGGACGCGTTGACCAACTACCTTACGGCGGCCGGCTATCCGGATGAAAAAAGTGATGAATTCACAAAGTATTGGCCAGCAGATATTCACATAGTGGGTAAGGACATCCTGCGGTTCCACGCGGTCTATTGGCCGGCCTTTCTGATGGCCGCGGGGATCGCGCCGCCGAAGCGGGTGTTCGCCCACGGCTGGTGGACCAACGAGGGGCGGAAGATCTCCAAGTCGGTGGGCAACGTCATCGTCCCGGAAACGCTGGTCGAACGCTACGGCCTGGACCAGATCCGCTATTTCCTGTTGCGCGAGGTGCCCTTCGGCAACGACGGCGACTTCTCGCATCGGGCCATGGTCGGACGCATGAACAACGACCTGGCCAACGATTTCGGCAATCTGGCCCAGCGCGTGCTCGCCATGATCGCCCGGAACTGCGGCGCCCGGGTGCCGGAGCCGGGAGCCTTCGAGGCGGCCGACCAGGCGCTGCTCGAGGCCGCCCGGGGGCTGCTCGGGCGGCTCCGCGCCGCCTACCGCATCCAGGCGTTTCACAAGGCGCTCGAGGCCACCTCGGAGGTGATCTCGGCGGCCAACCGTTACGTGGACGAGCAAGCGCCCTGGACGCTGCGCAGGACCGCGCCCGCGCGCATGGCCACCGTGCTCTACACCCTGGCCGAGACGCTGCGCCACCTGGCCATCCTGACCCAGCCGGTCATGCCGGACTCCATGAACCGGATGCTGGATCAGCTTGGCCTCGAGCCCGCTGAGCGCGATTTTTCCGCCCTGGCCGAGCCGATCGCGCCGGGCACCGCGCTGCCCGAGCCCGAAGGCGTCTTCCCGCGATACGTGGACGCGCAGGAGGCCGCGTCCTGAGACCGAGGCGAAAGGAGCCCCGCGTGGTCGACATCCCGCGGGTATCTGGGTACTCTACGCCGAGCGGGGCCATCGCGACCGCCGCGCCGCGGGATTATTTCACCCGCAGAAGGGGAGGAGTGCCGACGCGTCGCTTCGATCCCGTGGCGGCGCCGGCCGGAATTCGGGCGGGCGAATGGGATGGCTAACGAAAAGTTAACCCAAGGGACCTAAATTCGGGGGATCGGGAAGGCAAATGCCGCGCTTTGGTGAGCCGGGGGAAAACCTGACGGATGTCGAGCTGATGGCGAGCGAGGACCTCAAGTCGCGGATGTGCGAGCGGCCGCCCCCGCCGCGGTCGATCGCCCAGACCACAATTCCCCTCAACAACCTGATCGGGTTGTTGCTCAAGACGATGTACGTCGTGGGCATCGAGACCTCGTCTCAGCTCGCCGATTCGCTGAAGCTGAATACGGCGATGATCAACAGCCTGCTGGACGAGATCAAGGACCGGGGTTTGGTGGAAAATCTCGGTGTCGTCGGCGCCAGGCTCCATACGGAATTCCGCTTCGCGCTGACCGCCAAGGGCCGGGACTGGGCGATGGAGGCGCTCGCCCAGTCGCAATATGTCGGCCCGGCGCCGGTCTCGCTCGATGACTTCCGCCGCCAGGTGTACCGGCAGCGGTTGCGCAACGAACAAGTCGACCGCGACACGCTGATCACGGCCTTGTCCGGGCTGGTCGTCTCCGACGTACTGGTGCGCCGGCTCGGGCCCGCGATCAACTCGGAGCGCTCGATCCTGCTCTACGGCCCGCCGGGCAACGGCAAGACCACGATCGGCGAGGTGATCGGCGGAATCTTCAAGCAGATCATCCACATTCCCTACTGCATGGAGGTCGACGGCACGATCATCAAGGTCTTCGATCCGGCCTTGCACCGCCCGGTCGAGGACGACCTGGCGGCGAACGGCGGCGATCCCGAAAAAGAAGTCAACCTGCGGCTGGAGGACATCGACCGCCGCTGGGTCGCCTGCCACCGGCCGATCGTGGTCACCGGCGGCGAACTGACGCTCGAAATGCTCGACCTCAGCTTCAATCCGTTTTCGCGCTATTACGAGGCCCCGCTCCACGTCAAGGCGATCGGCGGCACCTTCGTCTGCGACGACCTGGGACGCCAGCTGGTCCGGGCCGAGGATCTTCTGAACCGCTGGATCACCCCGATGGAAAAGCGGATCGACTACCTGAAACTCAACACCGGCAAGTCGTTCCAGGTTCCCTTCGACGAGCTTCTGGTGTTTTCCACCAACCTCTTGCCGGAAGACATCATGGACCCGGCGTTCCTGCGGCGCATTCCCTACAAGGTCGAGCTCGGGGCGCCGTCGCTGGAGGAGTACCGCACGCTGTTCAAGATGCTGGGCGAACAGCATGGCATCGCGTACCGGGAGGGGCTTGCGGATTACGTGGCCGAAAAGCTCACGACCACCTTCGAGCAGCCGCTGTCGTTCTACCAGCCGAGGTTCATCGTCGAGCAGTGCATCGCCGCCTGCAAGTACGCGGGAACGCCGGTCGAGATGACCGACGCGCTGGTGGACGACGCCATGGAGAACCTCTCGGCCAAGAGCGAGTCCGCCGACGAACAGGTCGTGCTGGCGGGCGGGAACGGCATGGAGCAGGCGGTCGCGCCCACCGGCAAGGGAATCCCCCGTCCGAACGAGCGGGCCCCCGGGTAGTGTAACGACTCCGACAGTTCGTGCCCCGATCCACATAAGAAGGGATTCACCACAAAGGCACGAAGGCCCTTCGACAGGCTCAGGGCGAGGTTTTCATGCTGAGCTTGTCGAAGCATCTTGGTGTCTTCGTGGTGAAAAATCCGCCGCTGCCAAAGGGTATCTTCTGTCGGAGTCGGAACACCAGGGGCGGTCCGCGCCACCCGCGCCGTCGACCGGAGCGCGGCGGCCGCGTTCTCTGCCGCGGCCGGTTCATTCGGCTGGACCCCATGGCGCCGCCACGATCCGAATCGTCTCGGGCGTCGGCTGCACTTTGACAAGAGCCGGCCCGGCATGCTCGTCGATTCCCACTGCCACTTGGATTACCTGGAAAAAGACGGCGACCTGGACGCGGTGGTGAATCGCGCCCGGCAGGCCGGCGTCGGCGCCCTGGTGACGATCTGCACAAGGCTGTCGGAATTCGACACGGTCTACGGCATCGCCGAACGCTTCGATGAGGTCTATTGCTCGGTCGGGGTCCACCCGCATGAGGCCGCGGCGGAGGGCCAGGCGGAGCCGGCGCGCCTGATCGCGCTGGCCGCGCGTGACAAGGTGGTGGGCATCGGCGAATCGGGTCTCGATTATTACTACGAGCACGCGCCGCGCGACCGGCAGATCGCGAGTTTCCGCGCCCACATTCGGGCGGCGCGGCAGACCGGCCTGCCGCTGATCGTGCATACCCGCGAGGCCGACGAGGATACCGTCGCGGTGCTGCGCGAGGCCTACGCGGAGGGGCCGTTTCGCGGGCTGATTCACTGCTTCACCGCGGGCCCGGCGCTGGCCCGGGCTGCCCTCGAGCTGGGATTCTACATCTCGGTCGCCGGCATCGTCACCTTCAACAAGGCCGAGGCGCTGCGCCGGACGCTGCAGGAGGTTCCGCTCGAGCGCCTGCTGGTCGAAACCGATTCGCCCTACCTGGCGCCGGTCCCCATGCGGGGCAAGCGCAACGAGCCGGCCTTCGTGGTGCATACCGCGGCCGCGCTGGCCGAGCTGAAGGGCGTTGCGCCGGACCAGCTCGCACGCACGACCAGCGACAATGTCTTCCGTCTGTTTTCCAAGGCGCAGCGGCCGAAGGGCGCCGGCCCATGAAAGCCACGTTATGCAGGTGACGGTCCTGGGCTGCGGCGGTTCCGGCGGCGTGCCGATTCTCGACGGCACGCCCGGCGGCAACTGGGGCGCCTGCGATCCGGACAACCCGAAGAACCGGCGCCGCCGGGTGTCCATCCTGGTGGCGCAGGGGGATACGGTTTTGCTGGTCGATACCTCGCCGGATTTGCGCGGGCAGCTTCTGGATGCCGGGGTGCGGCGGCTCGATGCCGTGCTCTACACCCATGCCCATGCGGACCACTGCCACGGCCTCGACGAACTGCGCGGCCTGGTCTCTAGGCAAGGGGGCCCGATCGACGCCTACATGGACGACGCCACCCGCGCGGTTCTGACGAAACGCTTCGGTTACGCCTTCACCTCGAGCCGGGCGCCCGACAGCCCGTACCGCCCGCTTTTGGCCGACCGCCCGGTCGACGGGCGGTTCCGGGTCGGCGCCATCGGGGTCACGCCCTTTCTCCAGGGGCACGGCGCGGAAGCCACGCTCGGCTTCCGTTTCGGACCGGTCGCCTATTCGACCGACGTGGCGGCGCTCGACGAGGCGGCGTTCGCGGCCTTGGCCGGCGTGCAAGTCTGGGTCGTCGATTGCCTGCGCGACGAACCGCACCCGACCCATTCTCACCTGGCCCAGACGCTGGCCTGGATCGAGCGGGTCGGCCCGCGGCGTGCCGTCTTGACGCACATGAATCACCAGATCGACTACGACGACCTCAGGTCACGCTGCCCGCCGGGCGTCGAGCCGGCCTACGACGGCATGGTGATCGAGGTGGCCGGGTGAACCGGGCGTGCGGGGAAGCGGCCTAAGCAGATTTTTAAAAACTCCGCCCACAGCGCGTGTGGGCGGGCTTCGCAAAACCTGCTGGGCTTTTAAGGGCTTGCAGAGTGGTCTTGGCCCGGCCATTCGGGGCCGGATCAAGAACACTCTGCTTAGCGGTCGAACCAGAAGCTCTCCGGCCGGTAGATGCCGAACTGGGCACCCGGCTCCCAATTGTAGATGCCGGATTCGGGGACGTTGCGCAGGTCCCGTGCGACCACGACGGGTTGCGGCACCTGGGCCACCAGACCGATGGTGTAAACCTGGTCGGCGTGAATCTCCAGAATGCGTTCCCAGATCCGGGTGCGCTCCGCCGAGTCTGTGGCCCTGGTCCAGTCCCGGTAGAGGCGCATCAGCTCCTTGGGCAGCGCCATGTCGATCGGCTCGCCCGAGCGTCCGCCGGTCTCCAGGTATTGGCCCCATTTGGGCCAGTGGAAGCTTTGCTGGTGGACCGGTGCGAACTCCTCCGGGCTCATCTCGCTGGTCGGGATGCCGTTCTCGTAGCCGAACCAGATCGCGATCAGGGTCTCGCCGGTGAAAACTCGGTTGCGCAGCACCTCGCGCTGGGACGGCTTGGTGTAGAGCTTGATCCCGGCCTTGAGCCAGGTGTCATGGATCAGCTCCAGGACATCGACCTCATCGGTGTTCTCGCCGGCGGATTCGACGATCACCGCCAGCGGCCGGCCGTCGGGCAGCAGCCGGATGCCGTTCCGGTCGCGCGCGTTCAGGCCGATCTCGTCGAGCAGGGCATTCGCCTTGGCCAGGTCGAAATCGGCCCAGGCCTCGCGGTAATGCGGCTTGTAAAGCGGACTGTCGGGCAAGATCCCGTTGTTGCCCTCGAGGGTGAGCCCGAAATAAACGGCCTGATTGACTTCGTGGCGGTCGATGGCCAGCGACAAGGCGCGGCGGAATCGCACATCGCGCACCAGTTTCTTCCAGACCGGATCGTTGACGTTCAGGTTCGGATAGAGGGCGAACTGAGAGCCCCGCACGGTGCGCCAGAGCCGCACTTTGTAGTTGCTGCGCTTTTCGTTCGACTTGAGGAAGGTGTAGTCGGTGAAGCTGAGGCCGCGCGACTGCAGGTCGGCTTCGCCGGCGCCCGCCTTGGCCGGGATGAGGGCACCGCCGACGACGTTGAGGATCACCCGGTCGGCGTAGGGCAACTGCTGGCCGGCCTCGTCGATGCGGTGGTAGTAGGGGTTGCGCACCGCGATGTAACGGGTCGAGGGCGGGGCAACCGTATTGACCCAGGGCTGCAGCGTCGGCAGGTCGGGATTGTCGAAGCGGTACTGATTGTCCCGTCGGTTGTGCAGGACCGCCCAGTTGCGGACTCCGGCCTCGGCCACGGCGGCCGCGAGACGCTTCGGATCGGCGTATTTGGCGTGGAACTGCTTGAGATAGTGTGCCGGACGGTAGATGAAGGTCGGCCGGGCGCCGGCCAGCGCCGGCAGGAAGAACGGATTGGGCCGCGGCCAGCTGTAGCGGACCGTCGCCGCGTCGAGGATCTCGACTTGGGGCGGCTGCTTGTCGACCAGAAGCAGGGCCGGGGGGCCGACGGGCGACAAGGTTTCGTGGTTCGCGACGTCTTCCCAGTAATAGCGGAAGTCTTCCGTCGTGAAGGGATGACCGTCCGACCATTTGTGCCCCTTGCGCAGGTGCAGCGTGAATATGCGCCCGTCCTCGACCTCCAGGCGGTCCAGGATGTCCGGAACGAGCCGCAAATCCTCGTCGTAGCCGATCAGGCGGGCATAGCCGTAGACGACCAGCAGTCGCGTGTCCTTGGCCCGGCTGACCAGCATGCGCAGATCGCCGCCCGGCCGCCCAAGCGTGCGATGCGGGCGGCTCGGCACGACGTAAGGCCGATCGGGCAGCCGTTCCGCGATGGGCGGGAGCTCCCCCTTGGCGATCTTCTGGCGCAGGACGGGGGTCTCCCGAGGCTCTGCGCCGGGATTTGCCTTCGGGGCCTCGTAGACCTCGATTTTGGCCCGGGCCGGGGCGATATCCGAGTAGCCGGCCGCCAAGACCATGAGGCCGATCGACCACGGAACGAGCCGGCGGATCGGGCCGGCGGCGGCGCCAAGCGCAACCGCCGGCTTGTCCTTCGGCCGGCGCAGATCGCCCACGTCCCCGACGGGGTGTCGACCTAAGCGGAGTGTTCTTGATCCGGCCACGAATGGCCGGGCCAAG
>JBHIDD010000030.1:0-13856 GCA_046759925.1 Kiloniellaceae bacterium | reverse complement strand
CGAAGCCGCCGCCGATCTCGGACGCGGTCACGCGGATCTTCGAGATGTCCATGCCCAGCAGCTTGGCGCAGTGGGCGCGGACGACGAAGTGCCCCTGGGTCGTGCACCAGAGCTCCGCCTGGCCGTCCTCGGAGACGCTGGCGACGCAAGCGTGCGGCTCGATGTAACCCTGGTGCACGGGCCTGGTGTTGAACTCGCGCTCGACGATCACCTCGGCCCGTTCGAAGCCGGCCTCGACGTTGCCGCGCGCGAACTCGACGCGCTTCGCCACGTTCGACGGCTTCTCCGGCGTGGGCTCGACGCCCTCCGTGTACATGTCCTCGTGGAGGAGCGGCGCGTCCGGCGTCATGGCCTCGAGCACGTCGATGACGTGGGGCAAGGGCTCGTAGTCCACCTCGATCAGCTGCAACGCCTTCTTGGCGATGGACGCGCTGGTCGCCGCGACCGCGGCGACCGCGTGGCCCTCATAGAGCGCTTTTTCGCGCGCCATGATGTTACGGGTCATGTCGCGGTAGTTGACCAGCATCTCGCCCGCCGGCACGAACTCCGACGGCAGATCGCGGAAGTCGTCGCGGGTGACAACGGCCTTCACGCCCGGCAGGGCCTCGGCCTTCGAGGTGTCGACCGACTTGATGCGGGCGTGCGGGTGCGGGCTGCGCAGCGCCTTGCCGATCAACATGCCGGGCATATGCATGTCGGCGCCGAACTTGGCGCGCCCGGTCACCTTGTCCACGCCGTCGGGCCTGAGCGGGCGCTTGCCAACCCACTTCAGCTCCTTGTCATTCACGAAGCTGTCCGCCTTCACCGCGGTCGACATTGTCAGTCACCCTCATTTCGGCGGCCGCGTCGAGCACCGCCCGGACGATCTTATCATAGCCGGTGCAGCGGCACAGGTTGCCGGCCAGCCCGTAGCGTACTTCGGTCTCCGTTGGATCCGGGTTCTTGTCCAAGAGCGTCTTGGCCGCGACCAGGATGCCCGGCGTACAGACGCCGCATTGCAACGCCGCATGCTCCAGGAACTTCCGCTGCAGCGGATGCAGCTCGTCGCCACGGGCCATGCCCTCGATGGTCTCCACCGACCGGCCCATCGCCTCGACGCCTAACACGAGACAGGCGCACACCAAGCGGCCGTCGAGGATGATGCTGCAAGCCCCGCAGTCGCCCGACGCGCAGCCTTCCTTGCTGCCGGTGAGGTGCAGTTCGTCGCGCAGCACGTCGAGAAGGGTCTCACCCGGTTCGCACAGGAACTCGACGGCGTCGCCGTTGATGGTGGTTGCCACGTGGTGCTTTGCCATTAGTCCCGCCGCGCCCGCTCGAGTGCGACCTCGGCCGCGCGCCGCGCCAGCACGCCGGCGACCTTGATGCGGTATTCCTTGGTGCCGCGCTTGTCGTCGATCGGCCGGCAAGCGCCGCTCGCGGCGTCCGCCAAGCGCTCCAGCGCGGCGGCGTCGACCGGCGTGCCAATCAGCGCCTCAGCCGCCTCCGGCACCCGCAGGACCCGTTCGGCAACGGCCCCGAGGGCGACGCGCGCCGCGCTGCAGGTTCCGCTCTCGTCCAGCGTCAGGTTGATTCCGGCGCCGACCACGGCAATGTCCATCTCGGTCCGCGGAATGAAGCGTAAGTAGGCGTCGCCCGAGCGGGGCGGCCGCGCCGGCAGGAAGAACGAGACGACGATCTCGCCGCTGGCGAGCGAGGTCTCGCCGGGACCGGTGGCGATGTCCTCCACGGGCGCCTCGCGCCGGCCGTCCGGTCCCGCGACGGTCACCACGGCGCCGGCGGCGATCATGGCGGGCACGCTGTCGGCCGCCGGCGAGGCGTTGCACAGGTTGCCGCCGACGGTGGCACGCCCCTGTATCTGGGCCGAGCCGATCAGCTCGACCGCCTCGACCACGCCGGGCCAGGCCGACCTGACCTGCGCGTGCTCGCCCAACTCGACGCCCGTGACGGCCGCACCGATGCGAAAGCCTCCGTCTTCGACGACGATGCTCCGCATCTCCGGAATCTTCTTCACGTCGACCACGAGGTCGGGCTCGATCAGGTCGGCGTGCAGCTGCACCAAGAGATCGGTGCCACCGGCCAGCACCCGCGCCTCGCCGCGCGCGCCGGCGAGCAACGCCACCGCCGCGTCGAGCGAGTCCGGAGCCTCGTACCGCATTTCGTCCACGACTGACCCTCGCGTTCTCGCGTCCTGCGGGCCCACCGCCGCCATCCTGGCCCGTCCGCAGCCTTCGAACCAGTTGCTATATTAATCGCGTGTGCGCCGGCCGGAAGGACGATCGTGCCGGCCTGTAGGAAAACCGACCGAGGTTATTCTCTCATTCCGAGATTGGCGTCAAGCTCCCCGCGACCTGTGCGCCACCTCTGCCGGGTCCAAGGTTCTTTCCGTGGTCGGGGCGCGCCCGCCACATGATGGTGTCAGGGGTGTGGCGGGCCAATATCCACCACCCAGTCATCCGAGTGCGGAGCTGCAACGGAAATCGCGAGATCGCCGACACCGTCGCACACCCTGACCGGCGGCCACGCCGAGCGGTCCGCGCCATGGCACCGATGCCCCCAGCGGCCGTTCGATGGACAGCAGCCCCGCAGCGGTCCATGCGACCGCTACAGCACTGCTGATCACGACATGACCTCACCGAAAGTCATCTTGCGCCTGTTCTCTTCCTCCCTGCCGCTCGTGCCTTCCGGGTGGCCGGCTTCCTCGTTGCCGACTTGGCCCTTGTTCCGGCGGGCTTTTTAGCCGCCGGCCGCGCCCTTGCCATGGCCTTCGCCTGAGATGCTGTCGACAGCGCAGCTACGGCCTTTGCCGACGCCCTCTGGAGCTTCGAGATTTCTTTCGCCGAGGTGTTCTTGATCCTGGCTATCTCTCTTTCCGAGGCCTTCTTCAGCCTCGCCAACTCTTTGTCAAAGGCTTTCTTCGGATCGCTGGGCCTTGCCATTGCCTTGCCCCTTCACTGCTGGGTGTCTCGCCGACGGTAGCATAGTCATGCGCGCACCTATGTACAGCCACTATGATACCGCAAAGATACCGCAAAAGGCGTGCCCGACCTCCTGACACTGGCCGCCATAGCGCGGACCGTCGGCGCGCGCCGATCAGGCAACCGGGCCGTTCGGGGTCACCAGAATCTTGCCGCTGCGCCCGTCGCGGTCGGCGTGCGCCAGGGCGTCCTTGATGTCCTCGATGCCATAGGTCGCCTCCACTTCGACGTGCAGGCTGCCGTCGCCGATCCGCTGCAGGAGGTCCCGGTAAACCGCTTCCACCTGGTCGGGCGGCGCGGTGGTCAGGAACTTCGCCAACCAGAAGCCGGTCAGGGTGATACTCCGGAAGATCGTCTGGTGCCCGGTGAGCATGCAAGGCTTGCCGCTGAGCAAGCCATAGTTCACCACGGTCCCGCCGTCGGCCAGGCAATCGGCCAGGCGGGTGCAGGCTTCGCCTGCGACCGCGTCGATGGCGAGCTTGATCTCGGCGCGGTCCGTCTCCTGCCGGACACGCGCGGCCAGATCCCGGTCGTCCACCACGACGACGTCTGCGCCGATCGCTTTCAGCGGCTCGATCAGGGGCTCGCGCCGGACCACGTTGACCGTGCGGATGCCCTCGGCCTTGGCCAGCCGGATCAGGTTGTTCCCGACGCCCGAATTCGCGGCGTTCTGAATGAGCCAGTCACCGGGCTTAAGATCGACGTAGGTCCTGAGCATCAGCAAGGCGGTTGCCGGGTTCACCTTCAGCATCGCGAGCTGCAGCACGTCGCCGGTATCCGGCACCTTGATCACCTGGTCGGCCTTGACTTTCCGTTTCTGCGTCCAGTTGTCGCGGCCCAGGTGGATGACCCGGTCGCCGACGGCAACTTGGCTGACGTTCCGCCCGGCGGCTGCGATGCGTCCGACGCCCTCGGCGCCCAAGGTGGCGGGCAGCGCCGGCCGAACCGCGTATCTGCCTTGGATGGTCAGAAGATCGGCGGGATTAATCGGAAAGGCCTCGATCTCGATGACGACCTCGTCGGCGGCGGGCGCGCCGACGTCGTTCACCTCGACGCATTCGCTGACCTCATGCGGGACGCCGAAGGATGCGAACCGAACGATTTTCAAACCCGTCTCCCTGGCAGACCATATGGCACGGCGCTGCAAATCGTAACGATTACTATATATATCTATGTAAACGAGATTCAGAGGTTTGTGGCTCACAGGTAAGTGAGTCGCATGTTAACGAATTGTATACCAATATCGCCTTTACAATCTGTTAACGCGACACGCGCATTTGCCATCCGGGCGCCGACTCAAGGACGCGAAGATGCTGGCCGAAAAAACGCAAGACCCGAGTGCCGTCACGGACCTCTGGGACAATCCGATGGGGACATTCGGATTCGAATTCGTCGAGTACACCGCGGCGGACACCGAGGCACTGGATCGCCTGTTCGGGCAGATGGGGTTCCGGGCGGTCGCCCGGCACCGGTCCAAGGCGGTCACGCACTACCGCCAGAACGACATCAATTTCATCGTCAACGCCGAGCCCGAAAGCTTCGCCCAGTCCTTCGCGCGGGTCCATGGGCCGTCGGTCTGCGCCATCGCCTTCCGCGTCAAGGACGCAGGCTTTGCCCTCGAGCGCTTGGTCGAGCTGGGGGCAAAACCCCATCGTGGCCCGATCGGTCCGATGGAACTCAACATTCCGGCGATCAAGGGAATCGGCGACAGCCTGATCTATTTGGTCGACCATGCCGCCGGCCCCAGCATCTACGACGTGGATTTCATGCCGCTCGAGGGCGCCGGTCAGACCGCCCAGGAGGTCGGCCTGACCTACGTCGATCACTTGACCCATAACGTCTACCAGGGCCGCATGGACCGCTGGGCTGAGTTCTACGAGCGGCTCTTCAACTTCAGGCAGATCCGCTATTTCGACATCGAGGGCAAGCTCACCGGCCTGCGCAGCCGCGCGATGACCAGCCCCTGCGGCAAGATCCGTATCCCGATCAACGAATCGGCCGACGACAGCTCGCAGATCGCCGAGTATCTGGACCAGTACAAGGGCGAGGGCATTCAGCACATCGCGCTCGGCACGGACGACATCTATGAGACCGTCGAGATGCTGAAAGGGCGCGGCATCGGCTTCATGGACCCGCCGCCCGATGCCTATTACGAGGCGGTGGACCGGCGGCTCTCCGGCCACGGCGAAGACCTCGCGCGGCTCCAAAAGAACGGCATCCTGATCGACGGGGCGCCCACCGAAGACGGCGGCATCCTATTGCAGATCTTCACCGGCACGGTGATCGGCCCAATCTTTTTCGAAATCATCCAGCGCAAGGGCGATGAAGGGTTCGGGGAAGGGAATTTCCAGGCCCTGTTCGAGGCCATGGAACAAGACCAGATCAAGCGAGGAGTCCTTAAGACCTGAATCCAGACATAAGGGCCGGAGTCATGATTGCAGCGCCCGAGACGCCCAAGTTAGGCGATGACTACGTTATCGACCAGGGCTGGGCCGACTACAGCGAACAAGACCACGCGATTTGGCGAACGCTCTTCGAACGGCAGTCGAAGCTGCTTCCCGGGCGGGTCTGCCGCGAGTACCTGGAGGGCCTGAAGGGCCTCGGCGTCGCCGCCGACGGCATCCCGGACTTCGAGCGCCTTTCCGGCATCATGGAGCGGACCACCGACTGGCGCATCGTCGCGGTGCCGGGCCTGGTGCCGGACGACGTTTTTTTCCGCCACCTGGCCAACCGACGCTTTCCCGCGACCAACTGGATCCGCAAGCCGGCGCAGATGGACTACCTGCAGGAACCGGACATCTTCCACGACGTCTTCGGCCATGTGCCCATCCTGATGAACCCGATTTTCGCCGACTACTTGCAGGCCTACGGCCAGGGCGGGCTCAAGGCGCTCGGACTGGGCGCCCTGGCGAACCTCGCCCGGCTCTACTGGTACACGGTAGAGTTCGGGCTGATCCGCACGGCGGAGGGCTTGCGCATCTATGGCTCGGGCATCGTGTCCTCGTACGGCGAATCCATCTACTGTCTGGACAGCCCCAAGCCGAATCGCATCGCCTTCGACCTCATGCGGGTGATGCAGACCGAGTACCGTATCGACGACTTCCAGGAGTGTTACTTCGTGATCGACAGCTTCGAGCAGCTTTTCGAAGCGACCCGGCCCGACTTCACGCCGTATTACGAGGCGCTGAAGCTTCTGCCGGACATCAAGCCGGGCGAGGTGTTGTCGGACGACCGGCTGATCCCGGCCGGGGCCTGAGCGCGGCCGCAGAGCCGCGCGGAGGCGTTGCAATGGAGATCGCATCATGAAGCGGTGGATTTCTTTGCCGCGGGTCGAGGGGACGGCCTCCCGCCAGGCCCACGCGGATCTGCCGGCGGGCACCTACGAGCGCGAACTGGGCAAGGAAGGATTCTACGGCCCGGCGACGCAGATGTACCACAAGCATCCGCCCACCGGCTGGATCGACTGGGATGGCCCCTTGCGCCCGCGCGCCTTCGACCTCAACCGGATCACGAGCCTGGCCGATGGACCCTGGGGGGCCGCGGAAGTGCTTTACAACGCCCAAGTCCGCTACCGTTTCTGGCAGACCGAAGGGAAGATGGAGACCCTTGCCCGCAACGGCGACGGCGACGACCTATTGTTCGTCCACCGGGGCAAGGGCGCGTTTTTCTGCGACTACGGACGCCTCGAGATCGGCGAGGGCGATTACATCGTGGTGCCGCGCGGCACCATGTGGCGGACCGAGTTCGACGGGCGCGCGGCGGTTCTGATGATCGAGGCGACGGGCGACAGCTACCGGCTGCCCGACAGGGGCCTGGCCGGGCCGCACGCAATCTTCGATCCGGCGATACTCGACACCCCGGTGATCGACGACGCCTTCCGCGCCCAGCAAACCCCGGAGGGCCGGGCGGACACCTGGCAGGTGCGCATCAAGCGCCGGAACAGGATTTCCACCGTCACCTATCCCTTCAACCCGCTGGACGCCGTCGGCTGGCACGGCAACCTGGCGCCGCTGCGCATCAACGTGCGGCACATCCGGCCGCTGATGAGCCACCGCTATCACCTGCCGCCCTCGGCACATACGACCTTTCTTTCCGGCCGATTCGTGGTCTGTACCTTCGTGCCGCGGCCCTTCGAGACCGATCCCGGCGCGCTCAAGGTCCCGTTCTTTCACAACAACGACGACTACGACGAGGTGATCTTCTATCACCGTGGCCACTTCTTCAGTCGGGACGACATCGCGGAAGGGATGGTCACATTCCATCCCTGCGGCTTCACCCACGGGCCGCACCCGAAGGCGCTTAGGGGCATGCTTCGCCCAGGCAAGAGCGGGACCGACGAAGTCGCGGTCATGCTCGATACCCGCGATGCGCTGGACGTGGGTGAACTGGCGGACGGCGTCGAGAACCTGGATTATGTCAACTCCTGGCGCGGCGGCCCGGACACCACGGCGGCAGAGTGAACGGCGGGGCGGGGGCATGGTCGGACGATGAAGCTGGCCTCGCTCAAGAACGGCGGACGCGACGGCACCCTGGCCGTGGTCGACAAGGGCCTGAAGCGCTGCGTCGCCGTGCCCGCGGTCGCCGCCACCTTGCAGGGCGCGCTCGAGGATTGGGAGCGCGCGGCGCCGGAGCTTGCCCGGGTCGCCGGCGCGCTCGATGCGCGCCAACGGCCCGATGCCGAGGCCTTCGACGCCGCCGCTTGCGGATCGCCTCTGCCGCGCGCCTATCAGTTCGCCGACGGCTCCGCCTATGTCAATCACGTGGCGCTGTTGCGCAAGGCGCGCGGCGCCGAAATGCCGGCCAGCTTCTGGACCGATCCGCTGATGTACCAGGGCCTCTCCGACGGCTTTCTCGGGCCGCACGACGACATCGAGGTCGCCAGCGAGGACTGGGGCATCGACTTCGAGGCGGAGGTTGCGGTGATCGTCGACGACGTGCCGATGGGCGTGGCCCCGGATCGGGCCGGCAGGCACATCAAGCTGTTGATGCTGGTCAACGACGTCAGCCTGCGCGGCCTGGTCCCGGGTGAGCTCGCCAAGGGCTTCGGCTTCTTCCAAAGCAAGCCGGCGAGCGCTTTTTCGCCGGTCGCGGCAACCCCGGACGAGCTGGGCGCGGCCTGGGACGGCGGCAAGGTTCACCTGCCGCTCATCAGCCATCTGAACGGGAAATTGGTCGGCCGGCCGAACGCGGGCGTCGACATGACCTTCGACTTCCCGACGCTGATCGGCCATGCGGCGAGGACCCGGACTCTTGCCGCCGGAACGATCATCGGCTCGGGCACGGTCTCCAACAAGGACCGCACCGCGGGATCGTCCTGCCTTGCCGAGGTCCGCATGCTGGAGACGCTGGAGCACGGCGAAGCCTCGACGCCGTTCATGCGCTTCGGCGACCGGGTGCGCATCGAGATGCTGGACGAAGCCGGCGCCTCGATCTTCGGCGCAATCGAGCAGCGGGTCGTTCCGGCGCCGGCCGCTTGACCGGCGGATGTCGGCTAAGCAGAGTGTTCTTGATCCGGCCACCAATGGCCGGGCCAAGACCGCTCTGCAACCGCTTAAAAGTCCAGCAGGTTTTGCGAAGCCCGCCCACCCGCGCTGTGGGCGGAGTTTTTAAAAACCTGCTTAGGGCGGCGCAGGGTCCCGGCTCACGGGTCCGTCAGCATCGAAATCCACGGCCCGGGGCGGCTTCGGACGTGGGCTTGACGCACGGCCTCGATGACCCGGCCGAGCAGGGCGACCGAGGCTTCGCCGGTGACCGCCAGGCCGGCGGCTCCTTGGAAGCGGCGGATGGCGGCCGCCAGCCCGTCCGGGTCGCGCTCGTCGGGCGGTCCGTCCAGGTGGCCGAGGTAGCTGAGCAGCCGGCCGAGGGTATCGTGGGGCAGCGGGGCGGCCGGGCCGCCGGCCTGCGGTGCGCGGCTTTCGCCCCATAGCCGGCCGTTGCGGCGCCGTGCGCCGAAGGTCGCCGCCGGCGCGTCGTCCGCATCGACCCGGGGGGGCAGGAAATTGTCCCCGAGGGCGCGGAATTCATCGCTCAGGAACACCAGGACAGGCAGCTCCGCATCGGGTGGCGTTCCCTCGCAGGCGCTGCCCATTGCCCCGTCCGCCAGGAACAGGCGGCCGCCCGCGCAGCCCAGGCTGACCGTAATCACGTGCGACCGGCCCTTGCGGTAACCGGCCCTGAGCGCGAAGGCCTCGGCGCGCCGGAACCGCGCGAGGACCTCCTGGTCCAGCCACTGCACGGCGAACCAGCCGGCCCGGTGCCCGATCGGCGCCGCGAGGGTGAGTACGGCCCAATTGTTCGCGACGTTGCCCAGCGTCGTCCCGTGCGCCGGGACGAAGCCTGGGGCGACCCGGTAGCGCGCGACCCCGGAATGGATCAGGTAGGCATCCCGCTGATAGCCCGCGACGAAGTGCACCTCGTTGGCGCCCCACCAGCGGCCTTCGACCCCGTTATAGAGGCAGCGCGCGGTGGTGAGCACCCGGCGCGCGCCGACCAGGATCCCGGTGCAGAAGCCGCGGCCGCCGGTATTGACCCGGCCGATCGCGCTCCAGGGATATTCCATGGCCTCCACGATGACCCGCCCCTGCGGGTCGACGATCGCCTCGGGTCCGGGCGGCGGGCTCGGCGCCGGGGCGGGTTCGCTCGGGGCGGCGGGCGCTTCCGGCGCCTCGGGGGCGGCGCAGGCGTGAAGCACGAAGGCGATCACCAACAGCAGCCCCGCAAGCCGGCCCGCGGATTCCGTCGGACGGGATCGGGCTTCGGCCCCGGCAGTCGATTCGGTCATGGAATTCGGGTCGTTCCGGATCAAGGCGGTCCTTGTCCCGCGGCATCATGGGGGGTGCCGGGGGCGCTTGTTCTATCAGATCGACGGCGTGTCCGACAGGGCGGACGTGCGGCGAATCGCCGCGCGCGCCATTGCCGTCGCCCGGCTTCGCGGCATAAGCTGCAGCCGCCTTTGTTTGGCCAACCGGTGCTGGCGCAAGACCCGTCATGCGCCCTTCGCTTGGGCTGATGCGCTGGAATGAGCGATTTCGATCCCATCCTTGAGGCCGCGCGGGCACTCGCGGGCGGGACGGAAGCGCTGGATAAGCGTCTGCCGGTCCCGAAGTCGGCGGCGCAACTCCGCGCGCTCGGCGACGACCGCTATCTGTCCCTGATGTCGCTCAGGATCTTCCGGGCGGGTCTCAAGCACAGCATGGTCGACGCCAAGTGGCCGGCCTTCGAAGAGGTCTTCATGGGCTTCGCGCCGCGGCGGGTGCGGGCCATGAACGACGAGGAGGTGGAGGCGCTTCTTGCGGACCGGCGGCTGATTCGCCACGGCGGCAAAATGATGGCCGTCAGGGACAACGCGGCCGCCGTCTGCGCGCTGGCGGAGGAAAGGGGCGGTTTCGGCGCCTATCTCGCCGGCTGGCCCGCGGCACGCATCGTCGAGCTTTGGCACGACCTGGCGGAGCGCTTTAGGCAGTTGGGCGGGAACTCGGGCCCCTATTTCCTCCGCATGGCGGGAAAGGACACTTTCCTGCTCACCGGGGACGTGGTGCGCGCGCTCAATCACTGGGGTGCATTCGAGGGCGCGCCCAAGGGGAAGGCCGACCGGGCGCGGGTGCAGGAGGTCTTCAACCGCTGGGCCGAGGCGAGCGGCCGGCCCCTGTGTCATTTGAGCATGATTCTGGCGCTTTCCCTGGACTGATACCGCCGAGCCGTTGCCGGCATCATCATCGGCTCGGCGGCAAGCGCGACTGCGCGCCGCGCCCACCGGCGCGAAAGCCAAGGGGCCGAATGGCCTCGCCCGGCGCTTGCGGGAACATAGGCGAGTCCATTCGTGGGCGCGCCGGTATGAGCGCCCCGAACCGCCAGCTTTTCCGTGGACCGCGGGCTTCTGCCGATATGCAATAAGGTATTCTCCCGATCCGGAACGCCCATGTCTTGTGACATACTGGAAAGCCCTCAAACGCGGGGCGAAACATCGCGCTCCATTGCCGATCCTCGGCTCCGCGGCATAAGCTGTCGCCACGTTTGTTTTCCAGCCTTAACAAAAGCAGCCGGATCGAAAACCCGATGCCCAAACGATCGAGCAGGCCCGCCAAGGCCTATCAAAACAAGGGATTTCTCAACGGCCCCGATGCCCGGGCCTTGCGCATTCTATCGGAGTACCTGGAGCCCAACGCCCGCTTCGCCCATTACCGGATCGAGGATACGATCATCTTCTTCGGTTCGGCGCGGGTCGTCCCGCGCGCCCAGGCCGAGGCCGCATTGAAGGCCGCGCGCGCTGGCGGCGGCGATGTTCGGCGCGCCGAGCTCGACCTCGAGATGTCCCAGTACTACGAGGCGACCCGGGAACTCGCCCGGCGCCTGACCGAATGGTCCAAGGCCCTGGAGGACAAGGAGCGCCGCTTCGTCGTGTGCAGCGGCGGCGGACCCGGAGTCATGGAAGCGGCCAACCGCGGCGCCTCCGAGGCCAAAGGCATCAACATCGGCCTCAACATCTCGATTCCCTTCGAGCGGATCGAAAACCCCCACATTAGCCGGGAGCTCGCCTTCGAGTTTCACTACTTCTTCATGCGCAAGTTCTGGTTCGCCTACCTGGCGAAGGCGGTGGTGGTGATGCCGGGCGGTTTCGGCACCCTCGACGAACTCTTCGAGCTCCTGACCCTGATCCAGACCCGCAAGATCCGAAAGCACATGCCGATCGTCCTGTTCGGCACCAGCTATTGGGCCGAGGTGATCAATTTCGATGCGCTGAAGGACCACGGCACCATCGACCCGGAAGACCTCGAGCTCCTCTACCGCACCGATTCCGTCGACGAGGCCTTCGACTTCATCACCCGGGAACTGAAGGAACACGCGCTCGGCAGCCCCGGCGCGACGCTCTAGCGCCAGCGGGGCTTCGTTCCGGGATCGGTGCATGCCGCGCCCCGGGCGCGGGCCGGCGATATCCGTGCGGATCAGCCTGGCACGGATCGCGAAGCGACAAAAATCGGCCCCCAGGGCATGCGAAAAGATGTAACATCCTGCGGCTACCGAGGGCATTATGTTGGCATACAAAAGCAGCTTCGGTTGGCCGGAGACGAGCCCTCGGTCCGGGCCGGCCGGTTTACACAGGGAGCGAAAACCATGAAACGACCTTTGCTTAGCCGCATGCTTGGCGGCATCGTCATGGTCGCGGCGGCCATCGGCTTCATGGCCAGCGATGCGCTGGCCAAGACGGAGCTTACCGTCTACACCGCGCTCGAGGCCGAGGAGCTCGAACCCCTGCGGAAGGCGTTTGTCGCCGAGCATCCGGACATCGACATCAATTGGGTCCGCGATTCCACCGGCATCATCACGGCCAAGATTTTGGCGGAGATAGATGCCGGCAACCCGAAAGCCGACGTCTTTTTGGGGACCTCGGCGACGAGCCTCTTGGTGGTCGACGGTCTGGGCATGTTGCTGCCCTACGCGCCGAAGGGGCTGGACAGGCTCGACGCCAGGTTCCGCGATCCGCGGGATCCGCCGCACTGGGTCGGCGTCGATGCCTACGCCGCGGTGATCTGCTACAACACGATCGAGGCCGAGAAGCTCAACCTGCCCAAGCCGGCCTCGTGGAAGGACCTGCTCGATCCGGTTTACAGGAATTACCTCGTCATGCCCAACCCGAACTCGTCGGGGACCGGGTTCCTCACCGTGTCGAGCTGGCTGCAGATCATGGGCGAGGACGAGGCGTGGAAGTTTATGACTGCGCTTCACGAGAACATGGAACGGTACACCCACTCCGGATCCAAGCCGTGCAGGTTGGCGGCGGCCGGCGAGGTCCCGATCGGAATCTCGTTTGCCTTCCGCGGGGCTAAGCTCAAGCAGAAGGGAGCGCCGCTCGACCTCATCGTCCCGAAGGAAGGGGTCGGCTGGGAGGTCGAGGCGAGCGGAATCCTCAAGACCTCGAAAAAGGTCGAGGCGGCGAAGAAGCTCATCGACTGGCACATCTCGCCGGCGGCGATGAAGGTTTTCAACGACTACCTGCCGATTCTGGCGATCCCCGAAATCGCGGAGCCGGTGGAGCATTTCCCGCCGGATACGCTCGAGAATATGATCGACAACGACTTCTCCTGGGCCGCCAACAATCGGAAACGCATCCTTGGCGAGTGGCAGAAGCGCTACGACGTGAAGTCGGAGCCGAAGGGATAGATAGACTGACAGAAGTAGGGTATCGAGCCGTCCGGATCGAGTAAGACCCGGCTGCCCCGTGGGACCAAGGGGCAGCCGGGGAATCCCTTGACGGCTGAACGCGGCCTTACAGGAGCGCGATGACCGGCACGCAAGCGGAGACGGAGAAGACGGGGCGCGAGCCGTATCTGCGCCTCGAGGGCCTCACGAAAATGTTCGGCTCGTTTACCGCGCTCGAAGACGTGAGCCTCGAGGTCTACGAGGGCGAGTTCGTCTGCTTCCTCGGGCCCTCGGGCTGCGGCAAGACGACGCTGCTGCGCTGTATCGCCGGGCTCGAAATCCAGACGAGCGGCCGCGTCATTCAGGACGGAAACGACGTTTCGACGCTGCCAGCCACGGCGCGCGACTTCGGGATCGTGTTCCAGTCCTACGCGCTTTTCCCGAACCTCACGGTTTTCAAGAACCTCGCCTACGGGCTGGAGAACCGGCGCATGAAGCGGGCGGACATCAAGAAGCGGGTCGGCGAGCTCCTGGAGCTCGTGGGGCTCGAGGGGCAGGAGCAGAAGTACCCGGCGCAGCTTTCGGGCGGCCAGCAGCAGCGCGTCGCCCTGGCGCGCGCGCTGGCGACCTGGCCGGGCCTGCTTCTTTTGGATGAGCCGCTCTCCGCCCTCGATGCCAAGGTGCGCGTCTACCTGCGGCACGAAGTGCGCCAGCTCCAGCGCCGCCTCGGCATCACCACGATCA
>JBHIDD010000029.1:0-13984 GCA_046759925.1 Kiloniellaceae bacterium | reverse complement strand
GGGATCGATCTCGGCGGCACCAAGATCGAGGCCATCGCGCTCGATGCCGGCGGCCATGAGCTCTTCCGCTGCCGGATCGCCACCCCGCGCGGCGACTACCCGGCCACGGTCACCGCCGTGGCCCGGCTGGTCGGGGGCATCGAAAGCGAACTGGCCCGGCGCGGCAGCGTCGGCATCGGCATTCCCGGCGCCGTATCTCCGGCGACCGGCCGGATCAAGAACGCCAATTCCACCTGGCTGAACGGCCGACCCTTCGACCGGGATCTCGCGGCGGCGCTCGGCCGTCCGGTGCGCCTGACCAACGACGCCAACTGCTTTGCCCTCTCCGAGGCGGTCGACGGGGCCGCGGCCGGCGCCGATGTCGTCTTCGGGGTGATTCTCGGGACCGGCGTCGGTGGCGGGGTCGTCGTCGATGGCCGGCCGCTGACCGGCCGCAACGCCATCGCCGGCGAGTGGGGCCACAACCCCCTGCCGTGGCCGCGCGACGAGGAACGCCCGGGCCCGCCATGCTATTGCGGCAAGCTGGGCTGCATCGAGACCTTCCTGTCCGGGCCGGGCCTGTCCCGCGATCACGCCGCGGCGGGCGGCGCGAAGCTGCCGGCCGAGCGGGTCGTCGCGCGCGCCGCCGGCGGGGACCCTACGGCCGCAGGGGCGCTGGACCGCTACGAGGACCGCCTCGCCCGGGCGCTCGCCCATGTCATCAACCTGCTCGACCCCGAAATCGTGGTGCTCGGCGGGGGGCTCTCCAACGTGGCGCGCCTTTACCAAGCCCTGCCCCGGCGTCTGCCGGCCTATGTCTTTTCGGACCGGGTGGATACCGCCGTGGTCGCACCGAAGCACGGCGATTCCAGCGGCGTGCGGGGGGCGGCCTGGCTGGGGGCCGAGACCCAACCGGCGGAGGCGGGCGGCGGCCGCCCGCTTGCCGGGCCATGAGCGCGCTTTGCCGCGACTGCCTGGAGACCCTCCAGGGTGCGCCGGGCACGCGCTGCCCGGCCTGCGGATCGCCGCGCCAGATCAGCCATCCCGAGCTGGGCGAACTCAGCATCGCCCACATCGATTGCGACGCCTTCTACGCCAATATCGAAAAACGGGATCGGCCCGAGTTGCGCGACAAGCCGGTCATCGTGGGCGGCGGCAAGCGGGGCGTCGTCTCGACCGGATGTTACGTGGCGCGGCTTTACGGGGTGCACTCGGCCATGCCCATGTTCAAGGCGCTCAAAGCCTGCCCCGAAGCGGTCGTGCTGCGCCCCGATATGGCGAAATACCAAAGCATCGGTCGGCAGATCCGCAAGCTGATGCTGGAGGTCACCCCCTTGGTCGAGCCGCTGTCGATCGACGAGGCCTTCCTGGACCTTTCGGGGACGCAGGCCCTGCACGGCGGCCCGCCGGCGCGCAGCTTGGCCCGCCTGGCCAAGCGCATCGAAGGGGAATTCGGCCTCACCGTGTCGATCGGTCTCAGCTACAACAAGTTTCTGGCCAAGGTGGCCTCGGACCTGGACAAGCCGCGCGGCTTCGCGGTGATCGGCCGGGCCGAGGCCAAGGGCTTCCTCGAGGCCAAACCGGTGCGGATCGTCTGGGGCGTGGGCAAGGCGCTCCAACGGGCGCTCAAGCACGACGGAATCGAGCGAATCGGAGACCTGCGGCCCTGGGAGGAGGCGGAACTGATCGCCCGCTACGGCGTCATGGGACGGCGCCTCTACCGCTTCGCCCGCGGCGAGGACGACCGCCGAATCGATCCGGACGCCCCGGCCAAGAGCATCTCGGCCGAGACCACCTTCGAGGAGGATATCGCCGATCCGGCGATTCTCCTCGCCCGGCTGTGGCCGCTTTGCGAAAAGGTGGCCTCCCGGTTGAAACGCGCGAACCTGGCCGGCCGCGGCGTGACGCTCAAACTGAAGACCGCCGAGTTCCGCTTGCTCACCCGGAGCCGCAGGCTCGCCGGCCCGAGCTGTCTGGCCGATACTCTCTATCGCGCCGCCGAGCCTTTGGCCCTTCGCGAGGCCGACGGCCGCCGCTTCCGCCTGATCGGCATCGCCGCCGGCGATCTGGTCGACGGTTTACTCGCCGATCCGCCGGACCTGCTGGATCCTGGACGGGAACGGCGCGCCCGCGTCGAACGGGCGATCGACGCCGTGCGCGCCAAGCTGGGCGAAGACGCGATCCGCAAAGGCCGCGGGCTGGAAAAGGCGCCGCTGCCCCGCCGCCCGAAGCCGGCCGCCAAACGCGATTAGCGCGAAAGCCCCCTAGCATTCGGGCGGCGGCAGGGGCTCCAGCAGCTCCAGGTCGGCGTTCAGCGAAAAGTCGCCGTAGTCGAGCGTCATCTCGTCGACCACGCCGTTGGCAAACAGGCGCAGCGCCTGTTCGTGCTCCGGCGCGGCGGCCGTCTCGTCCATGCCGAAGAAGGCGAGCTGCATGCGCCAGGACTTCTGGCCGCGCAGCAGAGGCGAGGCGAAGCGGACCTCGGATCCGGAGGGCAGCACCTGCGCGAGCGCCGCGTTGATACCGAAAAGGCCCTCCTCGCCCGAGCCGTCGAAGACCAGGCGCCAGAGCGGCATCTGGTTTTTCTCCGCAGCCTCGATCAGCAGCAGCGAATGGCCGGTCGGGAAGAGCGTCCCCTTGGGCAGCGCGATCTCGCGCGCCTCCGGTTCGGTGTAGATCGCCACGCCGCCCTCGCCGGGGCCCTCGAGGCGGGCTTCGCCGCGCAGCTCCACGGTCCCGCCGTCGGCGTCGAAGCGGCGGATGAAGAAGCGGTAGCGCTGCCCGTCCTTGGCCTCCAGGGCGTTCAGGGTCCAGCCGAACTCGACCACCCGGCCCTCGCCGGTGGTCATCTGGACCCGGGTTCGCTGGCTGACCGTCCAGCCGGTGCAGACGTCGGTCCATTCGAACTCCAGCTTGCCGTGCGCCTGTGAGATCGACCTGTTCGAACGGGACTTGCCGAGGCTGAGGTCGTAAACCGCCCGGGGCGGCGTGAATCCCGGGCCCGCCCGGGCCGGCGCCCAGGGGGCGGACGCGATTCCGGTCAAAAGCGGAAGCAGGCCCCAAAGGCCGAATGCGAGGCCGATGACATGGCCGAATCCAGCGGAACGGCGGCGCAATCGTTGCATAGGCTGATCCTTGTCGGCACCGGCCCGGCCGGACGGCGCGCCGCCGTTCCAGACCGGGCTTCCCTGGAACGTAATGTCACACGGGCGCCGATCAATGCATTTCAGATCGTCCGTGGGGACCTTGCCGGGGCCGGGTTCGGCGAGCCCGCCGGAGGCGGCCCCGGCCGCCTGCCGGCGGGGCGCGCACAGCCCGGATCGACGGGCCCTGCCTGGCAGAATTTGCCGCAGGGCAAGACCCGCCGCCCCGGTCCCGCGCAAAGCCATTGTATTTCAGAGCCTTAGCCTTGGCACGCCGCTTGCGGTCCTGGGGACCGTTCAGCGCATCGGAACCGGGACGGGATGAGACAGTGATCCTAAGCCCCCTGCAAGGCAACCCGGACGCCTTCGATCAGGACCCCCTGCCGCGGCTCTGCGCCGCCACCGATCGCCTGCGCCGGCTGGCGGCCCGTGAGGCCTGGAAGGCCGACCCCGCCTGCCGCCTGGTGATCGGCGAGGTGCTCGGCGCCGCGGTGCAGGCGGAACAGAGCCTGGCGATCCAGCGGGCGCGCATCCGCTATCTGGAGAGCCTGTCGATCACCGACGAGCTGACCGGCCTTCTCAACCGCCGCGGATTTCGGCTCGAACTCAACCGGGCGCTCGCCGGCGCCCGGCGCCGCAAGGAAACCGGCCTCCTGCTGCTCTGCGACCTGGACCACTTCAAGGCGATCAACGACAGCTACGGCCATATGACCGGCGATGCCGTGCTGCGCGCGGTCGCCGGCCTGCTGCTCTCGAGGACCCGGCGCAGCGACTACGTGGCGCGGCTCGGCGGCGACGAGTTCGCCGTGCTGATGACCCACAGCACCGAGGCCCAGGCGGAACGGCGGGTCGCCACGCTCGCCCGCCTGATCAACAGCCTGGTGGTCGAGCGGGACGGCCACGGGATCCCGATCTCGGCCAGCATCGGCTTCGAGGGCTATCACGAAAACAGCCAGCCGGAGACCTTGCTGTTCCTCGCCGATCGGGCGCTGTACCGGACCAAGCGGCCGCGCCTGGTCGAAACCGGCGAGCCGGCCGCCTGAGGCGAACGGTCGCGCGCGTCGCCTGGACGGCGCGCATCGGCTAAACTCGCCGGTCATGAAATTTCCGCGCTGCATCCGGCTGGACGCCTCGGACCTCTACGTCTTCCACAGGGCCGCCGAGCCCGGGGAGTGGGCGGTGCCCGGCAGCTTCGCCTTCGCCGGGCGCGATCCCGCCGGCTTCGACAACAAGGAGAAGCTGGCCTTCCAAAGCGGCTGGCTGGGCACCGAGAGCTTCGGGCGGGCCTCGCTGGTCGAGGTGGCGGAGATCGAAGAGGCCGGGTTCTTCCAGGTGGTCGAGCGCCTGGCCCGCCATTTCGTCGCGGACTACGGCGCCCCGGACCTGGCCGCGGCGCTGCCGCCCGCGCGCGAGGAGGCCGACTACGCGGCCGGCTTGTGCGAGCACAAGATGCATTCCCTGCTCGCCATCGAGCGCGAGGCCGCCGAGGGGGGCATCGTCGAGCGGATCCGCCTGATCAGGCCTGAGCGCGCCCAGGACCACGCCAGGATCTGGCAAATCGTGCCCGATGACGAGGACGGCGGCGACGGCCTGTCCTAGGCCATATGTCCGTTTCTGGCGGACATATGGTCTAGTCGGCCGGCCGGTGCGCGGATTGCGCCACCTCGCCCGCGGGCTGCTGCTGGGTGATGCAGTGGACGCCGCCGCCGCCATGGACGATGTCGACCGCCGAGACCCGCCTCACCTCGCGCTCGGGGAAACACTTCGCGAGGATCTCGAAGGCCGGTTCATCCTGCGCATCCTCGAAGGTCGGCATCACCACCCCGCCGTTGGCGATGTAGAAGTTGACGTAGGACTTGGCGAGCCGCTTGCCGTCGTCCCCTTCGCCGCGGGCGGGCTGGTTGACCGCGACGACCTCGAGCTCCCGGCCCTTGGCGTCGCGGGCGGCGCGCAGGCGCTTCAGGTTGTCCTGCAACGCCGGATAGTTGGGGTCCTCGGGATCGTCGGTGCTGAGCGCCAGGACCGCGCCGGGCTTGACGAAGCAGGCGAGGTTGTCGACGTGCCCGTCGGTTTCGTCGTCCTCCAGGCCCTGCCCCAGCCAGATCACCTGCCGGATGCCCAGATGGCCGGCCAGCAGCCGCTCGATCTCCGCGCGGTCGAGGTCCGGGTTGCGGTTGGGGTTGAGCAGGCACTGCTCGCTGGTCAGAAGCGTGCCTTCGCCGTCGACGTGGATCGCCCCGCCCTCCAGCACCAGGGGCGCCGCATAGCGGGGCAGGTCCAGGTGCTCGAGCACCGCCCCGGCGGTGGCGGCGTCGCGCTCGTAGCGCTCGTACTTGTTGCCCCAGGCGTTGAAACGCCAGTCGACCCCGGCCACCCTGCCGCGCCCGTCGATCACGAAGGTCGGAGCGGTATCGCGCAACCAGGAATCGTCGTGCGCCATAGGCAGGCAAGCCACCCCGGAGCCGCAGCGCAAGGACGCCTCGGCCACGTTTTCCGGATTGGCGATCATGGTGACCGGCTCGAACTCGGCGATCGCCTTGGCGACCTCGGCAGAGCCCTCCCGGGCCGCATCCAGGCGCTCGCCCCACAGCGCCTCGCGGCACGGCCAGGCCATCCAGCAGCGGCTGTGCCGGGCCCATTCCGCGGGCATGAAGAAACCGTCCTCGGCGGGCAGCGGCATGGCATGGCATCCTGGTCGATCCGGCCGCCGGAGTCTAGGCAAGCCGGCCCCAATTGACAATTCGCCCGCCCAACCGGAGCCGAAAATTAAGTTTTATGGAAAGAGCTTGCCAGAGCCCTCGCCGGCCCGCTCGGTCGGGCGCCGTCGGCGAGATAAGCGGCAGCCGCCAGCGCGTCATCGGCGGCCGACGGCGGGCGCGCGGGACCGGCCGCCGCAACCGTCTCGGCGTCCTCGGCGAAGGCCCGGTGCGAGACAGCCGGGCCTTCCGCGGTCTCCGGATAACCCGCCGCGACGACACCGGTCGGACCCGCCAGGTAGGCCAGATCGGGGGGCAAGGACATCGGGTCGTCGGAGGCCGGGGCGATCTGGGAATCGGACAGGGGTTCCAGCGCGGCCAGGGCGGTCTCGGTGTCATCCGCCGTCCCGTCGCGACAAATACGGCCCTCCAACACCCGGAGCAAGGCGCAGTCCCGTTGCAGCACGAGGGAAATTCCGTGGTCCGTGACGGATTTGCCGCTGGCCGCGTAACTGGCGACATCGATCGCCACCGAGGCAATCGAGACCGCCGGCGGCAAGGCACAGCCGGAGAGCGGGATCGCAACCGCTGCAATCCAAAGCCAACGCATGGATTTTGGCCCCGCCTTGGTGAATTCCCCCTGGGGAACGACTCGGCGAATCATGATGAAGATTCCTTGTGCGCGCAAGGAACCCTTAGGGATACATGGTTAACGAAGCGTTAATCCGGCGGCAGATCGAGCTTCAGATGCAATTCCTTCAAGCGTTCCGGCGCAATTTCGGCCGGCGCCCGCATCATCAGGTCTTCGGCTCTCTGGTTCATGGGGAAGGCCACGACCTCGCGGATGTTCGGCTCGTCGCTCAGCAACATGACGATCCGGTCGATGCCCGGGGCCGAGCCGCCGTGCGGCGGGGCGCCGAACTTGAGCGCGGCGAGCAGCCCGCTGAACCGGGCCTCGACCTCCTCCTTGCTGTAGCCGACAATCGCGAAGGCCTTGTACATGACCTCCGGCAGGTGGTTCCGGATCGCCCCCGAAGACAGTTCCACGCCGTTGCAGACGATGTCGTATTGATAGGCCTTTATGCTGAGCGGGTCCTGGGTCTCCAGCGCCTGCAATCCGCCCTGGGGCATGGAGAACGGGTTGTGGCTGAACCCGATCCGGCCGGTCTCCTCGTCCAGTTCGTACATGGGGTAATCGACGATCCAGCAGAACCGGAAGGCATCGGCCTCCAAGAGATCCAGTTCCTCGCCCAGGCGCCGGCGCACGGTGCCGGCGAACTTGGCCGCGGCTGCGGCCTTGTCGCAGGCGAAGAAGACGGCATCGCCGTCGCGCAGCCCGGCCGCGTCCCTGATCCGCCCCACCCGCTCTGACCCCAGGTTCTTGGCGATCGGGCCCTTGCCCTCGCCTCCGGCGAAGACGATGTAGCCGAGGCCCGCCGCGCCGCTCGCCCGCGCCCAGTCGTTCAGCTTGTCGAAGTAGCCGCGCGGCCGCGCGGCCGCGCCCGGGGCGGGGATCGCCCGGACCACGGAACCGCTCTCGACGGCCCGCGCGAAGATGCCGAAGCCGGAGCCGCGGAAGGCCTCGGTCACGTCGCGGATCTCGATCGGGTTGCGCAGGTCCGGCTTGTCGGTGCCGTACTTGAGCATCGTCTCCTCGAAGGGGATGCGCGGAAACGGCGCCGCGGTCACCCGCCGGCCCTGGCCGAACTCTTCGAACAGGCCGGACATCACCGGCTCGATCGCCGCAAAGACATCCTCTTGGGTCACGAAGCTCATCTCGAAGTCGAGTTGATAGAACTCGCCCGGCGAGCGGTCGGCCCGGCTGTCCTCGTCGCGGAAACAGGGCGCGATCTGAAAGTAGCGGTCGAAGCCGGCGACCATGAGGAGCTGCTTGAACTGCTGCGGCGCCTGCGGCAGGGCGTAGAACCGGCCCGGATGCAGGCGGCTCGGCACCAGGTAATCGCGCGCCCCTTCCGGGCTGCTCGCGGTCAGGATCGGCGTCTGGAACTCGGTGAAGCCCTGCCCGATCATGCGCCGGCGGATCGAGGCGATGATCCGGCTGCGCAGCAGGATCCTGTCGTGCATCTTGTCGCGCCTGAGATCCAGATAGCGATAGCGCAGGCGCACCTCCTCGCCGGCGTCTTCGTCGGAATTGACCTGCAACGGCAGCGCCTCGGCGCGCGAGCACACCTCGAGCGCCGCAACGCGGAGCTCGACCTCGCCGGTGGGAAGCTTCGGGTTCACGGTCGCGGGATCGCGCTCGACCACCGGACCGGTCACCGTGATCACGCTCTCCGGGCGGACCGCTTCCAGTTCGGGAAACAGCGGGCTCGAAACGTCGATCACGCACTGGGTGAGACCGAAGGTATCGCGCAGGTCGACGAACAGCAGCTGGCCGTGGTCGCGCTTGCGGTGGACCCAGCCGGACAGGCGCACGGTCTTGCCCGCATCGGACAGGCGGAGTTCGCCGCAGCTATGGGTGCGGTAGGGATGCATCGACTCGGTCCTGGCGCGCGGCAGCGTCAATTCGGTCATCGGATGCGGGGATCGGCCGTGACGGTCTTCGCGCGCAAGAGGCACGGAACCGCCGGGCTTGTCAAGCGCCCGACTTGGGGCCTGTCTTCAGATCCCCGTATGGCCGAGATGCTGGAAAACAGACCCTTTGGATCAAGGCTCGACGGCCGAGCCGCCGACCGGCATTCGTGCGCCCCATTGCCGGAGACCGATGGCAAAGACGATGCAGCCGCTTGTCGGCCTGCCCGCGGATGCGCGCCGGCGCCGGCTTTGCCGAGCTGGCGGATTTCGTGTTCGCCGCGCGCTCGTGACGACCGCCCGCGGCCTTCGCCGGGCAACGATTCGTGGCCCAACGCCGGCGCCCCCCGCGCGCTTGCTTTCACCGCCCGCGAATCGGATGTATACCGCAGGCCCATGACGCTCATCGCCGAGACTTCGGAGCTTGCCGCCTTCTGCGCCCGCCAGGCCAGGGCGGACTTCGTCACCGTCGATACCGAGTTCATGCGGGACACCACCTACTGGCCCAGGCTCTGCCTGGCCCAGCTCGGCGGACCCGAGGCGGCGGCGGCGATCGACACGCTCGCCCCACGGCTCGACCTCGCCCCCCTCTTCGACCTCATGGCCAACCGGGCGGTGGTCAAGGTGTTCCACTCTGCGCGCCAGGACATGGAGATCTTCTTTTTGGCCACGGGCCGCCTGCCGCAGCCGATCTTCGACACCCAGGTGGCGGCCATGGTCTGCGGCTTCGGCGATTCGGTCGGCTACGACACCCTGGTGCGCAAGTTGACCGGCGCCAAGATCGACAAGGCCACGCGGTTCACCGACTGGTCGCACCGGCCGCTCAAGAAACGCCAGATCGACTACGCGCTGTCCGACGTGATCCACCTGCGCCCGGTCTATCGGAAGCTTAAGCGCCGGCTCGAGAAGAACGGCCGCACCGCCTGGCTCGACGAGGAGATGGCGGTGCTCACCGATCCCGAGACCTACCGCCTGGACCCGGAAACCGCCTGGCTGCGGCTCAAGACCCGCTCGCACGACCGGCGCTATCTCGCGATCCTGCGCGAGCTCGCCGCCTGGCGCGAGGCCGAGGCCCAGCGCCGCGACGTGCCGCGCAACCGGGTCCTGCGCGACGATCAGATCTACGACATCGCCGCGCACCCCCCGGCGACGCTAGACGAGCTGGGGCGGACCCGCGGCCTCAGGCGGGAGGCCGCGCGCGGGACCGTCGGCCGGGCGATCCTCGGAGCGGTCGCGCGCGGTCTTGCGCTCCCCGAGGAAGCCTGCCCCGAGCCGCCGCCGCGCGCCGAGCGCCCGGCGGGCCTCGGGCCCCTGATCGACCTGCTCAAGGTCCTGCTCAAGATGAAGTGCGAGAAGCACAAGGTGGCGCAGAAGCTGGTGGCGAGCACCGCCGAGCTCGAGCTGATCGCCGCCTGCGATCAGGCGCAGGTCCCCGCGCTCGCCGGCTGGCGGCGCAAGATCTTCGGCGACGACGCGCTGGCCTTGAAGCACGGCCGCCTGGCGCTCTCCGCCAACGGCAAGCGGGTCAACCTGGTGCCACTCGGCGCCGAAACCGACGGCACGTCAAAGCAATAAGGCCACATAGAACTTGAACCACAGAGACACAGAGTTCAGCCGGAAAGAAAAAGAATTTGGAATCTTAACTCTTTGTGTGGTTTCTCTGTGCTTCGGTGCCTCTGAGCCGATTTTGCGCTTGCGGTTATGGGACCCGGATCGTGAGACGGGGCTTTCCAGCGGGTTTTGTGTTTTCTGGTGCCCTGCTCGCAGGCGGGCTTGGGTATGGGCTGGCGCAAGAGCCCTTGCGCTTCGAGCTGCCGGTCGCCTGCCAGATCGGTTCGTTGTGCGTGGTCCAGAACTACGTCGATCATGAGCCTGGTCCCGGGGCGAAGGATCACACCTGCGGGCCGCTCACCTACGACAAGCACCGAGGCATCGACATCCGCGTGCCGGGGTTCCCCGAGGCGCGGGAAGGCATGGCCGTGATCGCCGCGGCGCCCGGCACGGTCAAGCGGACCCGCGACGGCATGGACGACAGATCGGTTCGCGAAGCCGGTCCGGAGGCGGTCAGGGGCCGGGAATCGGGCAACGCGGTCATCATCGACCATGGGCATGGCTGGGTGAGCCAGTACAGCCACCTGCGCAAGGGCTCGGTCGCGGTCAAGCCCGGCGATCGCGTCGAGGCGGGCGCCAAGCTCGGCCTCGTCGGCCTCTCCGGCAAGACCGAGTTCCCGCACCTGCATTTTGCCGTTCGCAAGGACGGCCAGACCCTCGACCCCTTCACGGGTCTTCCCCCCGAAAGCGGCTGCGGGAATGCGGGCGAAAGCCTCTGGAGCCCGGCGGCGCAAGCGGCGCTGCGCTATCGGGCGGGCGGCCTGCTCTACGCCGGCTTTTCCGGCGCGGCCCCGACGAGCGAGGCGATCCTGCGCGGCGAGCACCGGGGCGAGGCGCTCTCCGCCGAGGCGAATGCGCTGGTCTTCTGGGCGCTGTCCTGGGGCCTGCGCGAAGGCGACAAGGAGACGATCCGGATCCTGGGCCCCGACGGCCAGGTCTTCGCTGAAGGCACCTCTTACCTGCCCGAGGACAAGGCCCAGTGGCTGCGCTTCACCGGCAGGCGCCGCAAGGCCGCGCCCTTCGCGCCCGGCACCTACCGGGGGGAGTACACGGTCGAACGCACGCAAGCCGGCCGAACCACCCGCGTGGTCGCGGTCACGCGGGCCTTCGAGGTGCGGTAGGTGGCGTCAAGTCGCTCGACCGCCAATGCCGAGACTCATTCCGGCGCCGAAATCTTCGGATTCATGCCCCTTGTTGGGTCCTTTGGCCACCCCCCGGCGCCGCGAGCGCCCGCGCAGCGAACTCGGCGGCCCCGCGGCACCCCTGGAGACCCCCGGCGCCGGCCTAGAACTGGTCTGATCAACCGCTTCAGTCGTGGCGGCTGAAGCGGCCGTGGGCCGCCTCCGCCATCAGCTTGCGGAACTGCTCGGCCGTGACCTGGACCAGGCTCAAGTGGTCGCCGCCCTCGAAGTACACCTCGGGCTGCTCGGCAAGGCTGTCGTCGACGGCGACGGCCAGGCCATAGGCGGCGCCGGCCGCCGGAAACGCGCCGAGCTCGCAGTCGCCGAACAGCGCGCTGGCCTCCTGCTCGGTGGCCAGTCCCAGGCGCCGGTCGAGCAGACGCGACAGGTCGGCGAGCCGGACGTGGTGCGAGGCGGGCGCCACCGCCACCACGAAGCCCTCCTCGTCCTTGACAATGACCGCCTTGGCCAAGCAGTCGCCCGATACGTGGCTTTCCCGCGCGGTCGCCGTCGAGGACACCGTGCGCGGGTGCGTGACCACGTCGTACGCGATCCCGTGATCCGCGAGGTAGCGTTGGAGAGTCGCTGCGATCGCCATGGCAGGCCTCCCGTCGAACGTCGCAACGGGCCGTAACAGCCCGCAAGTTCGAACATTTTACGGCAAACGAATGCCCAGGTCGACCGCGCCAAGGGGTCGCGGTTCGATCCCTCGTGGCACGCCTTCGCGCGCGCCCGGCGCTCTACAGCGTGCCGGGAAAGGCGCCGCCGTCGAGCAGGAGGTTCTGCCCGGTGATGTAGCCGGCCTGGCTGCTGCACAGGAAGGCGCAGGCCTCGCCGAACTCCGCCGGATCGCCGAAGCGGCCGGCCGGGTTGGAGTCCATGCGCGCGCTCCAGACCTCTTCGAACGGCCGCCCCGCGCGTTCCGCGGCGCCCCTGACCGTCTCCTTGAGCCGATCGGTCGCAAACGGCCCGGGCAGCAGGTTGTTGATCGTCACGTTGTGGCGCACGGTCTGGCGCGCGATGCCGGCCACGAAACCGGTCAGCCCGGCGCGCGCGCCGTTGGACAGGCCGAGGGTTTCGATGGGGGCCTTCACCGCCGAGGAGGTGATGTTGACGATGCGCCCGAAGCGGCGCGCGATCATGCCGTCGACGGTCGCCTTGATCAGCTCGATCGCGGTGAGCATGTTGGCGTCGATCGCCTTGATCCAGTCGTCGCGCGTCCACTCGCGGAAGTCGCCGGGCGGCGGACCGCCGGCGTTGTTGACCAGGATGTCCGGTTCCGGACAGGCGGCAAGCGCCGCCGCGCGGCCGTCCGCGCTGGTGATGTCGGCCTTAACCGGCGTGACCGTGACGCCGCTTGCCGCACGGATATCCTCGGCGGCTTCCTCCAGCGGGCCCGGCGTGCGCGCCACGATGGTAAGCGTCACGCCCTCGCGCGCCAGCGACACGGCGCAGGCCCGGCCCAGGCCCTTGCTGGCCGCGCAGACCAGCGCGTTTCTGCCGTTCAGTCCAAGATCCATGGGTCGCCTCCCTCGTCTTCAGTCTTGGGATCGGTCGATTGGAAGCCTTCCAGCACCGCGCGGGCCAATGGCACGGTGATCTCGCGGCGCTCCGCCAGGGACGCCCGGTCGACCGCCGCGACGATGCGCCGCGCCGCGTCGAAAGAGCGCTCCATGCGCGCCAGCAGATAGCGGATCACGTCGCCGCCGACCCTGAGCTGCCGGTCGGCGAAGAGCTTGACCAGGAGCGCCTCGATCAGGGCATCGTCCGGCGCGGCGAGGCCGACCGCGGTCACGGCCGACAGGCGCGAGCGCAGGTCCGCCAGGGCGCAGGACCAGCGCGCCGGCGGGTTTCGGCCGGTCATGAGCAGGTGGCCGCCGCGTTCGGCCACGATGTTGTAGAGATGCAGAAGGCGGCGCTGCAGGGCCGGATCGGCGGCAAGCCGCCCCTGAATCCCGTCGACGACGCAGGCCCGGGCCTCGCCCAACGCTCGGCGCGGCTCGGCCGCGGCGAGCGCCGCCCCGTCGACCTCCACCGCGCCGCTCAAGGCCCGCCAGACCCGGCAGAGATGGGTCTTGCCGCAGCCCGGCGGCCCGTGCAGCGCCAGGGCGCATCCCGGCCAGTCCGGCCAGCGGTCGATCCAGGCGACCGCCACCGCGTTGCCGGGCGCGACCAGGAAATCCTCGCGGCCGAGGGCCACCCGGTGGCCCAGGTCGAGCGGGAGTTGCGCCAGCCGGGTCATGCGCCCGGCGGCTCCGCGCCGCCCCCGTTGCCACCGCCGAGGTAATAGGAGCTCGCCATGTAGCGGTCCAGAGCGAAGCGCACGGCGACGCCGATCACCGCGGCCGCCGGCACCGCCAGCAGCACGCCGACGAAGCCGAACAGCGCACCGCCGGCCAGCAAGCCGAAGATCACCCAGACCGGGTGTAGGCCGACCCGCCCGCCGACCAGCTTGGGGGTGAGGTAATTGCCCTCGACGGCCTGGCCGGCAAAGAATATGCCGGCGACGATGGCGATCCGCACCCAGTCGTCGAACTGCACGACGGCGAGCCCGACCGAGGCCAGCAGGCCGACGATCGCGCCGACGTAGGGGATGAAGGACAACAAGCCGGCGATCAGGCCGACCACCAGGCCGAAGTCCAGGCCGGCCAGGGAGAGCGCGAGCGCGTAGAAGACGCCCAACAGCAGGCAGACCGTGCCCTGGCCACGCAGGAAGCCAGCGAGCCGGCGGTCCACCTCCAAGGCCTGTTCCCGGATGGTCCCGGCATGGGCCCGCGGCAGCCAGCCGTCGACCTTACCGACGATCCGGTCCCAGTCGCGCAGCAGATAGAACGCCACGACC
>JBHIDD010000028.1:0-13988 GCA_046759925.1 Kiloniellaceae bacterium | reverse complement strand
GGCAGGCTCATCGTGGAGACCACGAACCTGCGCCTGACCCGGGAATTCGTGGCGCTGCGTACCGGCCTGAGCGCCGGCGAGTACGTCCGCGTGTCGGTTCAGGATACCGGGCCCGGGATGTCGCCGGAACTGGCCGATCGGGCCCTCAATCCGTTCTTTACCTCGAAGGGCCAAGACGGTCACCTTGGGCTCGGCCTCAGTGCCGCCTACGGATTCGCCAACCAGTCCGGCGGCCATATCGAAATTGACGGCGGCGAGGGCCGTGGCGTGACGATCGATCTTTACTTTCCGAGGGCGGAGGAAGTCACAACCGAGTCTTTGGACGAAGACGCCTCCGCGGAGGCTTCCGAGGGCGGCCCCGTCGTCCGACCAGCCGCATCGAAAGGCCGGTTCTAGGTCGTCCTGGCAAGAGACCGGCGAGATGCGCGTCCAAAGCTCCGGCAGACTCGTGCGCACTTCGCGCGTTATCATTGACTCCGGGCAAACTCGGCCCAAGCTGCTTATCCGGCGCTCGATCGCACAGCAGGGGACCATGAGGTGACGCAAGGCCTCCGACTGCACCTGTTCGGTGGATTCCATTTGAAAGACGCCAACGGAAAAACCATTTCCGTGCCCCTGCGCAAGGGAGAGGCCTTGCTCGGATACCTGGCCACCGCGGTTGGGCAAAGCGCCTCGCGCGAGAAGCTCGCGTCGTTGCTCTGGGGCGAGTCGGACCAGCAGCGCGCCCGGCAAAGCCTGCGCCAGGTTTTGTTTGCCCTCACCAGGGAGCTCACCGAACACGACATCCCCGTGCTTCGGATGGAGAACCAGCTGGTTTCACTGGATTCGACCGCCATCTTCGTCGACACGGTCGAGTTCGAATCCTTGATTGCCGAAGGATCGCCCGATGCCCTGGCAAGGGCGACCGCCCTCTACCAGGGCGAGTTCCTGGCCGATCTGAGCATCGATGCCTCCGACTTCGAAGAATGGCTGACCACCTTGCGGGGCCGGTTCCAAGACCTTGCCATCAAAGCCTTCCTCGATCTTCTCGATTATCAGGAAAGCAGTGGCCAAATCGACGCCGCGATCAAGACGGCCGGTCAGGCGCTCAGGGTCGATCCGTTCCGGGAGGACATCCATCGACAGCTGATGCGCCTGTTCGTTGCGAAGGGGATGCGTTCCTCCGCGCTGGCGCAGTATCGCGCCTGTCAGGCGGTTCTGCAGCGGGAACTGGGTGTCGCACCGGACCAGGAAACCACGGATCTCTACAGGCGCATCATCGATCAGGGGCCTTTGGACTCGGGCGACTGGGCCGAGCCCGCCGGGGGTTCGATCGCGTCGCGCTCCGCCGCATCCCCGGCGCACGACAGCCGCCAAGTCGTCGCCAGGTCCAAGGGCATATCGGTGGGCCGCGGCGACGAGCTTGGCGTCCTGAATCATTGTCTTGCCAGGGTCATCCGGGGTCGATGTCATTTTGCCGCGGTTATCGGCGAGGCGGGGGTCGGCAAGAGCTACCTGATTGATTCCTTTGCCAGCGGCGTGGCCGATGACGATGCCCTCGTACTGACCCTGGATGCGCGACAGGCCGATGAGCGGTCGTCCCTGGGCTTGCTGGTGGATCTCCTGGACCTTGCCGCCGTCCGGGAAAATCTCGGCGCCCTCGATGACTTGTCGGCGGCGGCGCGGCAGGAACTGGCGCGATTCAAATCCGGCCATGGCGGGTTGCAGGAGTGGACCGGTGCCGAGACAGACCGGCGCCAACTGTATGATGCGGTGACCGAGTGGCTCGGGGCCTTGGCCGGCAAGAAGCCGCTCATCGTGATCCTCGACGACCTGCACAGGGCGGATGACGATAGCCTGCATTTGCTTTTCAACGTCGTTCCGGAGCTCGGCGATGCGCCGGTTCTGTTCCTCGGCACGGCCCGTTCGGAGGATCTCGAGCGACGGCCTTTGCTTAAGGACATTCTTGAAGATCTCGAGGGGGGCAAGCTCTTGACGCTGATCGCGCTTCGGCCTCTCTCGCGGGACGAGACGGCGGAGCTTCTGCAACGGCTGCAACGGAATCTGGGCGTCAAGGCGGAGCCCAGGGCGCAGCTCGATCAAGTGTGGGAGCTCAGCGAGGGCAACCCACGGATGATCCTGGAAACCCTGTTGGCCAATGCTGCGCGGGAGCGGGCCGGGCGATACGGCGTGGCGGAGCCGCCGGACCAGGTATTCAAGGACGTTTCCCGGTTACTGCTGCTGTTGAGCGAGCAGGCGCGAAGGCTGGCCGTCGTAGCCAGCGTGATCGGGCATCGGGTGAATGACAGCGTGCTCAGTTATGCGGCTGAACTGGACGAAGAGGAAATGGTTCGCGGCGTGGAAGAACTGGCCGCGGCCCAGGTTCTCACGGCCGACGGCGACGACTTGGTGTTCACGCGCAGCCGCGTTCGCGCGGCGCTGTACGATGACTTGATCCCGGCGCGTCGCAAGGCCCTTCACGCCGGAGTCGCACAGGCGATCGAGTACGTTCATGCGGATGCTCTGGAACCGCACTATCAGACGCTGGCATACCACTATCGGAAGGCCGGCCGGTTATTCGAGGCATTGGAGTTCGAGCTGCGCAGCGCGTTGGTCGAGATGAACCGCGGCATGCTGGGATCGGCGCGGACGCCCTTCCGGCGGGCCCTCGAGACCGCGCGAACCTTGGAAGGACAGAGGAAGGCGCAGCCCCTGGAAATAGACGCCTGCTTGGGCCTCGCCGAGGTTGCCGAGCTGGAGCAGGACCTGGAGTCCGCCTTGGCCCACCTAAGGGCGGTCGAGGTTTTGCTCGATCAGATCGGCAGCGCCCGGCAGCGCGCCACGCTGCTCTTCGCGCTTGCCCGGATTCATTACATGCAGGGCAAACCGGATGCCGCCTACGAGTATGCCCGGCGCGCGATGGCGGAATCCGGCCGCGAAGGCGGGGAATGCCTCTGGCTGCCGCCGGAACGCCTGATTGGCCGCCTGCATCTCGCGAACGGCGCCTACGGGCGAATCGTGGACCATCTGGTCCGCCGCCAGCAGCGGTGCCAGTCCCTCGGGCTGCGCGTCGAGGAAGCCGATGCAACCGCGACGCTGGGCCTGTTGCACGCCACCCAAGGGAATTTCAACTTGGCGTTCGCCCAGAGCGAGGATGCCATTCGCCTGGCCGAGAGCCTCGCCAACGAGCGCTATCTTGCGGCTTTCCTCCAGTTCCTGGGGATGGTGCAGTCCTGGCACGGTGACCTCGAGCTGGCGTTGGCCAACTTCGATAAGGCCGCCGATATGGCGGAGGCCCGCGGTGACCTGCTGCGCCTGTATGGCCTCTGGGGACATCGGGGCTCGGCCCTTTTCGGGGGTGATCGATACGGCGAGGCGATCGAGGCGCTGAAGCGGGCGGTCGATATGGCGGCCAGGCTCAATACCCGCTTCTGCCTACCGCTGTTCAAGGGCTGGCTGGCGGAAGCCTCGTATGAAATCGGCAAACACGAAGACGCCTTGCATATCAGCCGCGCAGCTTTCCACCTGGCGGCGGAAACCAATCAGCCCTGGGCGCGTTCGGTCGTCCTGCGCGCTCTGGCGCGCGTGCTCGCGCATCCCGAGGTCCGGGATTACCAAGGCGCGGAAAAGGCAATCAGGTCGGCGCTGGCCGACCAGCACAGCCTGGGATTCAGATTCGAGCGCGCCCGATCCTTGATCGTCCACGCCAAGATAGCCAGGGCGGCGGGCGACGTCGGCCGGTCCAGCCAGATTTATTCCGAGGCCAGCAATATGTTTCGGCAAATGGAAATGGCCTACGATTCCGACCGGGCGCGGCACATGGCGGAGGCCTTGCGCCCGGCCCAGGGATCCGGTTAGTCACCCGGCGCGGACACGGCCCTTCGCGGGCGGATCACGGTGACACCGGACCCCGCGAGCCGCATCGTCCGCAAGGCGGTTGCCGCCGGCGTTCACAGCCGGAAATCAACGCGCCCTTCGCACGGCGAAGACCCGGAAGGTCGAGGCAAGCCCCGCGGGCAGATCGACCGGCTCCAGGCTGGCGGGAGTCTCGCCTGCGCTCAGGGCTTGATAGAAGGTGCGCCCGCCATCCGGGGTTTCGTAAACCTTTGCCTCGAAAGACCCGGGGCAGATCACGATCAGGTCGATCGCATGGTCCAGCAGCAGGTTTTCGGCTTCCGAGAAATCCCGCGCCGTCATGATCCGGTGGCTGGCGCTGAAGCCGGGCTGGAATCGATGGTGCGGTATCGAGAGCACGGCATGCGGTGTTCGGTACAGCAGTTCCGGCCCGAAATCGATGAACGCAAGCATGCGTTTCGGGGCCGCCCCCAATCCCGCCGGATCGCTCAGAACGGCGGCCAGCGGCTGCAATGGACATTGGGGCCCGGAATTCGTGGCGTTCTCGACGGTGCCGGCCGACTTGGGGATCACCGTGGGCAGGTAGACCCAAAGGCAGAGCACCGTGACCAGCAATGGACGGGCGAGGCCAATCAGCCGCCCCGGTAGCCGCTTTGCCAGCCGCTCCAGAATTGCAACGCCAAGGGCCGCATAACAAAACAGCAGCACGATCTCCGGATAAGGCGTCCAACGCACCTGGGCGACGGTAAGGGGAACGAAGACGAGGGCGAGAAGGCCGAAATAAACCCACGGGCGCCGCTGGTTCCCGGGTCGGGTCACGATCAGGTAGAAAAGGTACGGCAAGGCCGGAATCGCAATCCCAAGCCAGAGCAGCGGTCTTGCCACGGTCTCGTCCCAGGACCATGCCTCGGGTGCCGCGAGATTTAGGACAGGCTGGAGCTCCCTGATGTGGGCCAAATGAACGGAACTGTAGAGCTCGTCTCCATTGTCCATGGGATTTTGGAAAAATCCCGGTTCCGCCAGCCACATGACCGCACCGACGCAGGCCGCGCCGACGAGCGAGCTCCCGAGCCGGCCGGCCAGTCCGGCCTGCAGCTCGAGGTGCCGCTGTGACACGGCTATGCCGGTCCAGAAGGCGAGATTGAGCGCGAACAGGATGACATGGGCGATGGAAAGGGTGTCGAATTCGCTTTCGTGGAGCCGGCTGAGACCGCGCTCGACGAGCAAGGCCGCCACGAGGGCGCCAAAAAGGGCCGCGGCGTAAACGAAAAGGCACCGCGCGAGGCGCCGCTCTCCCAAAACCCAGTACAGACCGAGCGTTGCGAACCCCAACACGATCATCGGCAGCGCTTGGATGCTCACCCAGAGCGCGAGGGCGGCAACGATGCCCGCCGCCACGGCACAATCCGTTCGCTCCGGCCGGTGCAGCAAGCGAAGAGTGAGGCCGATCGACAGGATGAAGAGCAGGATCAAGAGGCTGTGATGGTCGGGCCGGCCGAACATGAAGGGGGCGACGACGCCCGGCTGGAAAACGAAAAGGAGGGGGGGCAGCCAGAGCCAGTCGCGGGGCAACACCGGCTTGGCCGACCAAACCAGGGCGAAGGTCGAACCGACGAGGAGAACCGGGCTGATCGCCGCGCCCCACCAGTGCAGTCCGTCGGCAAAGCCGAGAAGCAGACTCAGCGGCACCGCGCCGGCGAGAAGCAGCACATCCATTGGCCGCGTCCAGTGTTGAATCAGCCCGGCAGGCGGGTTGATCCGCGGATAGACCGGGTCGAACCAGGCGCCGGACTCCCATAGATGCCGGGCCCGGTTCAGCCACATGTAGCTGTCGGGATCCCAGAGAGCGCCGTCCAGAACCGGCGTAGCGCCGTGCGACACGAGTATGACCTGGATCAGGGAGAACAACAGGATCGCCAGAAGCGCCCCGGCGAGTCCTTCGTTTCGGCCGAAACCCTTTCGCGTTTCCCACGTGCCGTTCACGATGCGGATCTTTCGTTGGATGGCGGTGGCTGCCAAGGGCTCGATCGGGCCCTCGCTCTGTGGATCATCCGGCGGGAGAGGTCTCGCGCCAAGCCAGCCAGAGGACGCACCCCGGCAGCGAGGCGGCGAGCATGACCACGCCGAAGACGATCGACATCGCCAGCGCCGCGTCCGCCGCCACGCCGGCGAAGCCGAACATCATGACCATCGCCCCTTCGCGGAGTCCCCAACCGGCGAAGGACACCGGGATGATCGTGACCAGGACCACCGCAGGCGCCAAGGCCAAGCTGTCCCAAAGCGTCACCCCGAGCTCGAGGCCGTCGGCGAGGGCGAATATCGCCACCGCGGCCAGCACGTGGCTCAAAATCGATAGGACGAGGAGCGGTATCGCGGCGGGCGGGTCGAGAAGGATCCGCCGGCTATCGGCGGCGAGGCGCGCAACCTCGCGCAGTGGGCGCCAGCGCCGCCAATGGCCCGGCAGGCGATCGAGGGCGGCGAGAAACGCCGTGCCGAGGAGGGTCAGCGGCAGCATCGCGAGGAGACCGTACCGCAAAGGCAAATCGTCGATGCGTGCGCCCATGTAGCCGATCCCGAGGGCGACCACCACGACGAGGCCGACGAGCCCGCTGATGCGTTCCAGCAGGACTCCGTTTATCGCCGCCTGATAGGGAATCCCGCTGCGGTAGATGCGCCACATGCGGACCGCGTCGCCGCCGAAGGAGCTCGGCAGCACTTGATTGAAAAAGATGCCGATGAACATCAGTGGCACGACCTTGCCGTACGCAAACGGCGTGCCGATCGCGCCGATCACCAGCCACCAGCGCAGGCTGAGCACCAGAGTCTGGATGATCAGCACGGCCCAGGCGAAGGCAGGCGCGTCGAGTGGCAGGCCGGCGAGAGCATCCCAAACGGCGGTCGTGTCCATGTGCCGCGCCAGCAGGTAGAGCAGGCCAATCGAAACGGCGATCTTCGATACCGCAAGCAGGCAGCTTTTCAGAAATTTGGCGGGCCGCGGCGGCATCAGCGTTCAGGTGGGATGCCGGCGGGCGAGGGCAAGCCGGCTCATCGGCGGGTCAGGCCGAGTACGCTGAAGAAGAAGCTGGAGAAAATGACCTGAAGGCCAAGCACCAGTGCGGTGACTCCGGGCAGCACGATACGCATCGAGACGGTCGGGTCGAGGTCCTCGAAAGAGCTGCGGCCCCAGGATCCCACCGCATAGACGGAGGCCGCCAATCCGCCGATCACCAGTAGCAGACCGACGATGATGCCGATCTCGAGGCTGAAAATGTCCCCCAGCCTGGCAATCCGCGGGTCCTCCGGCAGGAGCTTGGCGTTGATCGCGTAAATTTTGGCGAAGACCGCAAAGGCAACCGCTTGGAACCCGCAGATGATCGCCGCGGCACTGTAGGCGAGGGTGTGCACATCGAGAGTCAAACCGTCGAGCCGCCGCGGCCCGGGCAACAGCCAGATCATGGAAGCCAGGCCCAGCAGCATCAGCAGGGCGCCCGGGTAGAGAAACAGCCAACGCGGGCTGAACAGCAGCAGAAAACGCAAATGACGCCAGCCATCGCGCCAGCTTCTCAGGTGCGGCGGGCGCGTCCGCCCGTCGGGCGAGAGGGTGCTCGGCACCTCGGTGATCTTGAGTTTCTGCAGGGACGCCTTCACCACCATCTCGCTGGCAAACTCCATGCCGGTGGTCGACAGACCCAGGCGTTCGATGGCTTGCCGGTCGAAGCCCCGAAGGCCGCAGTGGAAGTCACCGACCGGGCTATGGAACAACAGCCGGCCAACCCTGGTCAGCACCGGATTGCCAAGACGCCGATGCAGGAACGGCATCGCGCCGGGCTCGATACCGCCCCTGAAGCGGTTGCCCATGACCAGGTCATAACCGTCTCGGAGCTTCTCCATGAAGGGGTCCAGCGCGGTGAAATCGTAGCTGTCGTCGGCGTCTCCCATGATGACGAAACGTCCCCGGGCCGCCGCGATGCCGCCCAAGAGGGCGGCGCCATAGCCGCGCTGGACGACGGAGACAACGCGCGCGCCGAGGGATTCCGCGATCCCCTGGGAGCCGTCGGTGCTTCCGTTGTCGGCGACCAGCACCTCCCCGTCGATGTTCCGGCTTTCGATGTACTGCCGGGCCTTGCTGATGCACACGTCGAGGGTTTCCGCCTCGTTGAGGCAAGGCATCAAAACGGTCAGCTCGCACCGAGACGGCTCCGGCTTGGACGCGTCGTGTGACGACTCAGGCATCAGATTCGGGGACCGCTTGGGATGTCCACCCGAGTATCGAAGGACGATGTTACCCGAAGGTTAATCCCGTATCGAGCCGGCCATCAAACCGCGACCGGAAGGGGCGGTCCAGGAATCGCTCGCGCGCGGGATTTCCATGGCTGGACTTTCCGCCGCCGAGAGGTATCGGGTCGAACCGGCCGGACCGACAGGGAACGTCTTTCCGGCCAATCCGGCCGTCGATTCGGCCGGGGCGCAGCGATCAGTACGCTCTTTCGTCCTTGAACAGGATCAGGAGCGTTTTCGCAATAATGAACAGGTCCAGCCAAACGGACCAGTTGTCGATGTAATACAGGTCGCATTCCACGCGCTTTTGGATCTTCTCCATCGTGTCGGTCTCGCCCCGCCAGCCGTTGACCTGCGCCCATCCGGTAATCCCGGGTTTCACCCGGTGGCGGCCGGCATAGCTGTCGACGACGTCTTCGAAAAGGTGGCCCTTGGCCTTGGTCCCCACGGCGTGGGGGCGGGGGCCTACGATCGACATATCGCCGCGCAGGACGTTCACGAGTTGCGGCAACTCGTCCAGGCTCGTCCTGCGCAGGAAGTGACCGATTCGGGTGATCCGGGGGTCGTTTTTCTTGGCTTGTATCTCGCCCCGGGGGTCGGCCACGTCGGTATGCATGGTGCGGAACTTCCACACCTCGAACAGGTTGTTGTTGAAGCCCTGGCGGTGCTGCTTGAAGAGCACGGGGCCCCGCGAATCCAGCTTGATCGCGAGCGCGATCACGACAAGGGCGGGTGCCAGCAGGATCAGGAACAGCAGCGCGAGCACCCGATCCTCGAGGGACTTGCTCAGGTGCGACCATCCGGATATCGGGCGATCGAAGAGGTGCAGCACGGGCAGCCCGGCGACCTGGATGAAGCCCCTGCCGAGGTAATCGAAGGCGGCCATGTCCGGGGCCAGGCGAATCACGACCGGGGTCACCGCCAGCCGCCGCACCACCTCGCGCAGCCGGTCCGCCTCGTTCCACGGCAGCGCGATGAAGACCTGATCCACCTTGTCGCTGCGAATCATGCGGATCAGGTCGTCGATGCCGCCAAGCACGTCCTGTCCGGATGTCGCGCGCGGGTCGGCGCGCTCGCCGTCGCCTGCGAAACCGATCAGTCGCGTGCGGATCGTATCCTGCTCTTTCAGATGCGCGGCGAGCTTGCGGGCCTGGTTCCCGGTGCCGACGATGACGGTGCGATCGGCAAAGCGCCCTTCGCGCGCCCACCGGAGAATCCAGTGGCTGAGCATCAGCCGCCCGAGCGCAAGCAGACCGGCGACCGTGACGAACCAGCTCACGGCCCAGACGCGCGAATAGAAGTCTGAGATTTTCAGTGCGAAGGCAACGGCCAGAAGCACGCCGAAGGTCGCCGCCCAGGTGCTCAAGGCGCGGTCGATCCGAAGCCTCCTGGAGAAGACGTAGTCTCCGGCGTAAACGCCGAAGCCGTGGAACAGGACGCTCGCCAGCAGGCCGGCGATCAGGAGGGTAGCGGCGTATCGGGTGGGGTAGTCGGGGTGGTTGGTCTGATCCGGGTAGACGTAGAAAAAATAGATCGCGAACCCTGTGATCAGGATGACCGCCAGGTCGACCAGCCGGAGCAGGTCGCCGACGAGGGCCGGCGAGAATGGCCTGGATCGGCTTTCCGGAATCTGCGTCTCCAAGGGTCTTATCCCGGCCCGCTGGTCGCGCGGGCCCGCGGGCGGCCCGGCGCTCGCCCAGTGGTGATGGTGATGCTCTCCGCTTTGAACAAGGCTATTCCATAAATTTTAATTCGACTTTAATTCGAGCAACTTAACGATGGCGCAGTCGGCCAATCGACCGAATCCAGAAGCCGTCGTTGCGCGCAGGGCGGCCGTGCCGGGAGCGGCTGCGGGCGCTGCTGAAGATCTCGGTGCCGTGCCGGAGCCGTCCTTCGTCGTGCCGGTTCGCAACGCGGCCGGCAACAGGAGCAGCCGATCCGCGCCTGGGACGAGGACGTCGCCGGCGATGACCAGGAAGCCGGCCCCGGCTAGCGCCGCCCCTCGCTACGCCGGACATCCAGGATCCCGGGGCCGGCCCGGTCCGGCCTTCGACGACCGGTTTCGGCCCGGCTTCGATGATCTCCCACCGGTTCGCCGACACGGCGGCGCAGGACGATCAAATACAGCAGGATGAAGAGGTAGAAGTAGGTTTCCTGCACTTCGCTGGCCCGGTCGAACAGGTCGCCGGCGGCGCCGAAATACTCGGCGGCCCGCTCCGACATGCGGGCGAACTCGGCCAGGAGCGCGCTCGGCAGGCAGATCATCGGCGGCAGGATAATGGCCAGGCGTGCCTGCCGGATCGCGGGCCGGCAGAGCGCCGCCAGCGGCACCAGGATGCCGCCCACCACGACGCCCAGCTCCAGCACGGCGCGCGGCTTCTGGTCGAGCCAGGAGCTCGTGTTGTGCAGGTTGGTTTCGCCCTGGTCGTTGATCGCCTGCCAGGGCTCCGGGGTCGTCCACCGCAGATAGTGCTGGCCCCAGCTTGCCTCCTCTCCGGCGATGTAAAGCGAGCCCAGCGTGGCCAGCCCGACCCAGAGCCAGAGCAGGTGATGGGCGCGCACCTCCGGCATGGCCAGGATGCGTAAGCCGACGGCCAGGCTGGCGAGCGGGATGACCACGTGCAGCCATTCGAGCAGGCCCCGCTCGCCGCCGATCCAGGACCCGTAGGCGGCGGGCGAGACGTGGGGGACTGCGAGCAGGGCGAGGGCGGCGGCCAGCGGCAGCCAAAGCCACCACCAGGCCGAGAGCGACCCCTCGGGCCCGGCCGCCGCCCTGGGCTCGGATCGTTCGCTCATCGCGCTTGTCCGGCCCGGCGCGCCGGATTCGGCGCGGCGGTCTCCAGCCCAGCGCGACTCGTGACAGTCCCAAAGCTTGGATCCACGCGAAGAGCCATATCGGGCGGCTGATATCTTATTGTAACCGACATTTTCCAGATGGCCCACTTCCCCGAGGCCAATCTTGGTGAATTGACGGCCGCAATGCAACCGATGGGAGCCATGCCCCACCAGTGCCGGCTCGGGCAAGGCCGGCGTCCGCATGAAGTTGCTGAGATTATCGGCCCGCGCGCGCAGATGGAGCCGGACGGCCGTGTCGCGGAAGCCGTGGCCCGAGCGCCGGATCCGGTTGATGGCGTGCTTGCCTTCCTTGATGTGTTGCGCCGATGTGTTGCGCCGCCGTGCCCCGGCCATTGCCCGGTCGATTGCGCGCCCATAAGCGGAACGACGCGGCGTGCGCACGGACAACGCGTGGGATCGACTGAAGCCGTGGTCAGGAATGGATGGGCGTCTTGCGCTTCGCACCCGCGCAATCCTCATGGCGGTTCCCATGACAAACGCGGGGCTGCTATGCTGCCTCGGCGCCCCGACAAGCCGATCGAAAACAGAACGGGTTGTCCCATGCATTTGGCCGTATAGTTGGACTTTCGGCCGGTAACGTGACAGCCGGCACGAACTTGCCGCCTCCGGGGGTTTCGCGAACGCGTCCTTCGATGACCTGCGTCTCGGAGACAACGTTGACAGCTTGGCGCTGTGCCCGATATCGGAATAGGCAATCCGTTCCGCGAGGTGCCGGCCAAAGCGGTCTCCAACAGGGACGGAAGGGTCCTGGGCCGGATGCATTGCTGAGAGGACGTCCATGAAGATCACTTTCGCTTCTCCCAAGTTGCCCAAGAGCGGCGCAATCGCGACCGGGGTCATCGAAGGCGGCAAGCTCTCGCCAACCGCCGTCAAGCTGGACAAGACGACCGGCGGGGCGCTCACCCGCGCCATCAAGGCCAGCCGTTTCAAGGGCAAGAAAGATCAGTTGCTGGAGGTCCTGGCGCCGCCGAACTTGAGCAACAGCCGCATCCTCTTGGTCGGCCTCGGCAAACCCGGGGAGCTCGAGGACGCCGATCTGGAGAACCTCGGCGGGGCGCTCGTCGGCCTGTTGAACGGCACCGGCGAACGCGAGGTCGCCATCATGGTCGATAACATCAAAGGCTTCGCGCGAAACGCCGCGGCGCGGGCCGCCCGTTACGGCTACGGGGCGCTGCTGCGCTCCTACCGCTTCGACAAATACAAGACCAAGGAAAAGCCCGAGGAGAAGCCTAGCCTCGGCAAGGTTACCGTCATGGTCGAAAACGCCGCGGCGGCGCGCAAGGGCTTCGCCGACCTGGAGAAGATCGCCGAGGGCGTGTTCTTCACCCGGGATCTCGTATCCGAGCCGGCAAACATCATCTATCCCAAGTCTTTGGCGGGCGCGGCGAAGAAACTGGGGAAGCTGGGCGTCAGGGTTCAGGTTCTGGGCGTCAACGAGATGCGGCAGCTCGGCATGGGCGCTCTGCTGGGCGTGGGCCAGGGCTCGGCGCGGCCGCCCCAGCTGCTCGTCATGCGCTGGAACGGCGCCAAGGCCAAACAGCCGGTCGCCTTTGTCGGCAAGGGCGTGACCTTCGATACCGGCGGCATTTCCATCAAGCCCGCGGCCCACATGGAAGACATGAAATGGGACATGGGCGGCGCCGGCGTGGTCATCGGTCTGATGCGGGCGCTCGCCGGGCGCAAGGCGAAGGTCGCTGCCGTGGGCGTCTGCGGCCTGGTCGAGAACATGCCCTCCGCCACCGCCCAGCGCCCGGGCGACATCGTCACCTCCATGTCGGGCCAGACCATCGAGGTGATCAACACCGACGCCGAAGGCCGGCTCGTCCTGGCCGACGCCCTCTGGTATACCCAGGAAAAGTTCAAGCCGCGGGCGATCGTCGATCTGGCGACGCTCACCGGGGCCATCATCGTCGCGCTCGGCCACGAACAGGCCGGGCTGTTTGCCAACGACGACAAGCTCGCGGAGGCGATCGTCGCCGCCGGCAAGGCGGTCGCCGAGCCGGTCTGGCGCCTGCCCCTGGGGGACGCCTACGACAAGGCCATCGACAGCGAGGCCGCCGACATGAAGAACGTCGGCAACCGCACGGCCGGCTCGATCACCGCGGCGCAGTTCCTGCAACGCTTCGTCAAGAAGGGCACGCCCTGGGCGCACCTCGACATCGCCGGCGTCACCTGGGCGCGCAAGGACAAGCCGACGGTCCCCAAAGGCGGAACGGCCTTCGGGGTCCGGCTCCTTGACCGCCTGGTTGCCGAGCACTTCGAATGAGCGGGTTTCGGGGATCAGATGTCAGACATTCGCTTCTATCACCTGACCCGGACGACGCTCGAGCGGGCGCTGCCGCAGATGCTGGAGAAGACGCTCGAGCGCCGCCAGCGGGCCGTTGTCATGGCCAGTTCGGAGGAGCGGGTCGAGGCTTTGAATGCCTGGCTCTGGACCTACAACGACCGATCGTTCCTGCCGCACGGCTCGGCCCGGGACGGCCATGGGGCGCACCAGCCGATCTGGCTCACCGCCCGGGACGAAACGCCGAACGGGGCGCAAGTCCTGTTCCTCACCGACGGGGCGACGTGCGCGCGGCTCGGCGACTACGCGCGCTGCGCGGTTCTCTTCGACGGCAATGACCCGGCCGCGGTCGCCGCGGCGCGCGAACAATGGCGGGCGCTCAGGGACACCGGGCACGAGCTGACCTACTGGCAGCAGGACGAACGCGGGCGCTGGGCGGAGAAGACGTAGATCCCGTGATGCTGAAGCGCCGCGACTGCGCGGCCGCCGGCGGCGCGCGAGACGATGTCCTTGATCCGCAATATGGCCGGGCGGGCGATCGCACGGGCTCGGTTTTTCTGGAAAGCGCCGGCCGGTTGCACCGGGGCCATGGCTGCCGTTATCAATACCAATAGTCGATAATATTGAGCCGTTTCACCGCGGCGATTTTTGCCGCCAGACAGAGGCGAGTTGCGCCGGAGTTAAGGGGCACTTCAAGCAACGCGCGACGCCGCTGGCGCCCAAAAGCGCCCGGCCC
>JBHIDD010000027.1:0-14045 GCA_046759925.1 Kiloniellaceae bacterium | reverse complement strand
GTCGCGCCGGCGATGCCGGCGGATCGTCAAGCGGCGCCGATACGAGTGAGCCTGCGATGCCGGACAAGACGGCGCCTGATCTGGAGGTCTCGATCTGGCGGGGCGGCGCCGACGGCCGGTTCCAGGCCTACCGCGTGCCCTGCCGCGACAACCAGACCGTGCTCGACGTGGTCACCTGGGTGCAGCGGACGCTCGAGCCTGCGCTGGCCTACCGCTTCTCGTGCCGGGTCGGCATGTGCGGCTCCTGCGCGATGACCGTCAACGGCAAGCCGCGCTGGACCTGCCGCACGCAGGCATCCAAGGCGGCCAACGCCGGCCGGCTTCGGATCGGGCCGCTTGGCAACCTGCCCGTGATCAAGGACCTGGTCACGGACATGACCGTGTTCTCCGAGAAATGGCAGCAAGCCCGCGGCCGCTTCGTACCGACCGGAACCCGGCAGGACGATCCGGCGGCGGTGCCGCCCGAAAGCCCGGACCGGCGGGCGGCGGATGCCGGGATCGAGTGCATCGGCTGCGGGGTCTGCTATGCCGCCTGCGACGTGGTGAAGTGGCGTCCCGACTATCTCGGACCCGCCGCGCTGAACCGGGCCTGGACGCTGTTGAACGACCGGCGCGACGGCGACCGGGCCGGGCTCATCCGGGCGGTCGCGGGCGATGCCGGCTGCCACAACTGCCACAGCCATCAGAGCTGCGCCGAGTATTGCCCGAAACAGCTCAACCCGACCGCGGCGATCGCGGGCTTGAAACGCGCCTCGCTGCTGGCGCTGGTCAAGGGCCAACTCTGAGCCATGCCGGGCACCCGCCTGTACCTGCTGCAGCGGGCCAGCGCCGCGGTCCTGGCGCCGCTGGTCTTGATCCACCTGGCCATCGTCGTCTACGCGGTGGGCGATGGCCTGAGCGCCGCCGAAATCCTGGCGCGCACCCGCGGCAGCGTCGTCTGGGGCGGGTTCTACGGCCTCTTCGTGATCGCCGCCGCGGTGCACGGGCCCATCGGGCTGAGGACGGTGATCCGCGAGATGACGCCCTGGCGGGGCCGCAGCCTGGATCTCGCGACCGCGCTTTTCGGGCTCGTGCTGCTGGCGCTCGGCCTGCGCGCCGTGGCGGCGGTGACCCTGCCGTGATCCGGCCGCACCAAAATCACCCGGCCTACTGGGCCTTCGTCCTGCACCGGATCTCCGGCGTGGCGCTGGCCCTCTTTCTGCCGGCCCACTTCCTGGTCCTGGGGCTGGCGATCGAGAGCGAGGCGGCCTTGGACGGGTTTTTGCGCTGGTCCGAGACGCCGCTGGCCAGGACCGCCGAGACCGGCCTGGTGATCCTGCTCGCCGTTCACCTGACCGGCGGGCTGCGCCTGCTCATGGTCGAGTTCCTGCCCTGGCGGGACTGGCAGAAGCCGTTGATCGGCCTCGCCGCGGCGCTTCCCCTCGTGGTCGGGGTCCTGTTCCTCTTCAGTGCGGTCTGAACCCATGGTCGAGCGCCTTAAGACCGACATCCTGATCCTGGGCGGCGGCGGGGCCGGTCTCTTCGCGGCGCTCCACGCCAAGAAGGCGGCGCCGGAGCGCGAGGTCACGGTCGCGGTCAAGGGCCTGCTCGGCAAATCCGGCTGCACGCGCATGGTCCAGGGCGGCTACAACGCGGCCTTGTCGCCGGGCGATACACTGGAGCGCCACTTCATGGACACGATCGTCGGCGGCTGCTGGCTGTCGCGCCAGGATCTCGCCTGGATCCTGGTCCAGGGGGCGGTGGAGCGGATTCGCCAGCTGGAAAACGAGATCGGCTGTTTCTTCGACCGCAACCCGGACGGCAGCCTGCATCACAAGGCCTTCGCCGGGCAAAGCTTCGACCGCACCGTGCACAAGGGCGACCTCACGGGAATCGAGATCGTCGGTCGCCTGGCCGAGCAGGTCTGGGCCCGCCATATCAAGCGCCTGGAGGAGCACCGCGCCGTCGCCTTGATCCCGGCCGCCTCCGGCGCAGGCATCGCCGGGGTGCTGACCATCGACATGCGAAGCGGGGCCTTCCGTTTCGTCCAGGCCAAGGCGGTCCTGCTCGCCGCCGGGGGCGGTCCCACCATGTACCGCTACCACACGCCGTCGGGCGAGAAGGCCTGCGACGGCATGGCCATGGCGCTCAAGGCCGGCCTCGCCTTGCGCGACATGGAGATGGTGCAGTTCCATCCCACCGGCCTGCTGGCCGGGCCGGAGACGCGCATGACCGGCACGGTCCTGGAGGAAGGCCTGCGCGGCGCCGGCGGGTGGCTGCTCAACGGGGCCGGCGAACGCTTCATGACCCGCAGCCATCCCCATGGCGAGCGGGCGACCCGCGACATCGTCTCCCGGGCGATCTTCGCCGAGATGCGCGCCGGGAACACCTCGCCCTTGGGCGGGGTCTACCTCGAAATGAAGCACCTCGGCCCGGACGAAGTGCGGCGCAGATTCAAGGGCATGGTCGCGCGCTGCGCGGACTGCGGCTTCGATCTGGCGGGCGGCCGCGTGGAGGTGGTGCCGAGCGCCCATTACATGATGGGCGGCGTGGTCTTCGAGGCCGACTGTTCGACGGCCATGCCGGGCCTTTTCCTGGCGGGAGAGGACGCCGGCGGCGTGCACGGCGCCAACCGCCTGGGCGGCAACGGGGTGGCCAACTCCACCGTATTCGGCGGCATCGCGGGCGATGCCATGGCGGCCTTCGTGGCCCAAGACGACCGGTTCCGGGACCCCGACGAGGGCCTGATCGAAACCGAGGTGGCGCGCTGCCGCAGGCCGTTGGGGCGCGCCCGCGGAAACCTGAACGCGCTGCGCGAGCATCTCTGGCAGGTCATGTGGGACGACGTGGGGATCATACGGAACGACGAGGGTTTGCGGCGCGCCTTGGACCGGCTCGAGGATCTCTCGGCCGAGCTTCAGGAATCCGGGATTCCGGAATCCGGCACGGCCTTCAACCTGACCTGGCACGACTGGCTGAACCTGGAGAGCCAGATCCTGGTCAGCGAGGCCATCGCCCGCGCGGCCCTGGCGCGGCAAGAATCCCGCGGGGCGCACACCCGTGAGGACTTCCCCGAGACCGGCGATCTGCAAGACAGCGCCTATACCGTGGTCCGCCAGGTCGACAGCGGGCTTGAAATCACGCGCGCGCCTGTCGATTTTTCAATAGTAAGACCGGGCCAATCGCTGATCGAGGGGGCGGCCGGCGCCCCGCCCGTGGCAGCACAGGGAGGCAGCCAGTCATGATTCCCGCGGCGCTTATCGAAAAGACCGCCTACCGGCTCATGTGCAAGGCGGGCGTCGAGATCCCCGACGACTATCTGGCCGGCATCAAGGAAATGGCGGCCCGGGAAGAGGGCGATCTGAGCGCCTTCGTGCTTCGGGCCATGCTGGAAAACTGGGAGGCGGCCAAGGCGGACCGGCGGCCCATGTGTGCCGACACGGGGGTGCCGCGCTATTACGTCAAGGCCGGGAACGAGGCCCGCCTGGACGGTGGCTTCGTGGGCCTGGAGCGGGCCTTGCGCGCGGCCACCGCCCGGGCCACCGGCGACGTCCCGCTCCGGCCCAACCGGGTCCATCCGATCACCCGCCACGACCACAACAACAACGTCGGCATCAACGCGCCGGAGATCGAATACAGCTTCGAGCCCGACGCCGACTGGATCGACATCACCACGGTGCACAAGGGCGGGCTGTTCGGCACCGACTACCGCATGCTCTTTCCGGGCGACGGACTCGCCGGCATCAAGCGCTTCTTCCTCGACGTGCTGATCGCCTTCGGCAAGCGGGGGCTGGCCTGCCAGCCCGCCATCGTCGGGGTCGGACTCGGCGGCTCGAAGGACGTCGCCATGACCCTGGGCAAGCAGGCGGCCTGCCTGCGTGTGGTCGGCGACCGCAACCCCGACCCGGAGATCGCCGGGCTGGAACTGGAACTTAAGGCGCTCGGCAATGCCATCGGCATGGGGGCGATGGGCTTCGTGGGCTCGTCCATGGTGGTCGATTGCCACGTCGAGGTCGGTCACACCCACACCGGCGGGCTTCCCGTGAGCGTGCACTGCTTCTGCCTGTCGTCCCGGCGGGCGGTGGCGCGCATCCATGCCGACGGTTCGGTGGAAACCCGCACCGACCCCAAGTGGTTCACCCCCTACCTGCGAAGGGACACGGTCGAATGGCGGCAGGCGGCGGAAAGCTTAAAGAAGTCCGGTTGACCGCACCGGTCGCGGCCGCGGCGATCGCGGCCCTCGAGCTGGGCAGCGTGGTCTACCTGGACGGCCTGATCTACACCGGCCGCGAGGGCGTCTACCGGCGCATCATCGGCGAAGGCATGGAGCCGCCCGTGGACCTGAAGGCCCTCACGAACGTCAATTTCCATTGCGCGCCGGCCGCATCCGTGCAACCCGACGGGTCCTACAGGATCGGTGCCGTCAGCGCGACCGCCAGCTTCCGATTCGCCGAATGGATGCCGAAGTGGTTCGAGATTTCCGGCTGCCGGGTGATCATCGGCAAGGGCGGCATGAGCGAGGCGGATTACCGGGATATGTTCGTGCCCCACGGGGCGATCTATCTCACCACGGTCGGTTACGGCACCGGGGCCCTGCTCGGCCGCGGGATCAAGCACGTCAAGGCGGTCCATTGGCTGGACGAGCTCGGCATCGCCCAGGCCATGTGGGTTCTGGAGGTCGAGAGCTTCGGGCCCCTCCTGGTGGAGAGCGATCTTGCGGGCCGCAGCCTCTTCGAGACCAATAACCGCACCATCAACAGCCGCATCAAAGGCCTCTACGAAGGTTTGGGTAAACCGGCGCTCAGCCGCTTCGGCGAGACCGACGACCGCGACGAGGAACTGATTTAATACCACCCTTCTATGATGGAGGGTACTAACGCGCCTTGGCCGCAAGCCCCGCAGCGGGGCGGAAGCCCGATCCGGCATCCGGCGATCAGGGCCCGGTTTGGCCGGCGCTCCGGGGCCGGCCCGCCCCCGACGGCGGCGCGGCGCGCCTTTCGGCCGGCATCGGCGGCGCTTGCCGCGCGGCTGCCGGGCAGATGCCCGCCAGGGCGCCCGGGCCGGCCGTCCTGGACCGCGAGATTTCCCGCGATGGTCGAAATTCTACGGCCGGAACGTCGCCCCGGCGGCCGGCGCGGGCCGCGCGGCCCGGCAAATCCGCCACTCTAACATCTTGTTAACTCCGTTTCCCCAAAATGCGCCGAATTCGGGCGAAACGGGGTCGAGCGCGCGCGATGTTGATCATTATCGGCAGTGTTGTCGTGGTGGTTGCGGTCTTGGGCGGCTTCGCGCTGCCTGGCGGGCACCTCAGCGTGCTCGTACAGCCCTTCGAGCTGATGATCATCGGCGGCGCGGCCATCGGCGCGTTCATCTCCGGAAATTCCAAAGTCATCATTGCCGGTGCCGCCAAGTCCTTGATGCGCATGTTCAAGGGCCCGCGCCACAAGAAGGACGGCTACCTCGAACTTCTGAGCCTCATGCATCAGATCTTCAAGCTGGCCCGCGCCAAGGGCAACCTCGAGCTCGAGAAACACGTGGAACACCCCGAGGACAGCCCGATCTTCACGCAGTTTCCCAAGGTCAACGGCGACCGCCACGCGATGACCTTCATATGCGACTACCTCCGCCTCCTGACCATGGGCACGGAGAACCCGCACGAGTTCGAGTTGCTGATGGACCAGGACATGGAGGCCCATCACAAGGAGGAGAGCGCGATTGCCGGGGCGCTGCGCACCATGGCCGACGGCCTTCCGGCGTTGGGCATCGTCGCCGCGGTCCTGGGCGTCATCCATACCATGGCCTCGATCACCGAGCCGCCGGAAATCCTGGGCGCCCTGATCGGCGCCGCCCTGGTCGGGACCTTCCTGGGGGTCCTGCTGGCCTACGGCTTCGTCGGCCCCATGGCGACCGCGCTGTTCAATATCATCGACGCGGATTTCCGGTTCTACCACTGCATCAAGGCCGGCATCCTCGCCCACCTGTCCGGCCATCCCCCGGCGATTTCCGTGGAATTCGCGCGCAAGGCCCTATCCTCCGACGTGCGCCCGAACTTCTACGAGGTGGAGGACGCCCTGGGAGCCCTGCCGCCGGTGACCTGACGAAGGACTTGCGAAGGACGCTGAAACCGTGGCCACAGAGCAAGAAAAAAACGCCGAAGTCATCATCAGGCGGGTCAAGAAGGGCGGCCATGACGCGCATCACGGCGGCGCCTGGAAGGTCGCTTACGCGGACTTCGTCACCGCCATGATGTCCTTCTTTCTGCTGCTCTGGCTGCTCCAGGCGACCACGGAAGAGCAGAAGCTCGGCATCGCCGACTATTTCGCGCCGGCCAGCGTGTCCCGCGCCAAGAGCGGTTCGGGCGGTCTGATGGGGGGCCGCACCTTCACCAAGGAAGGCGAGAGTCCACACGACCAGTCGCCGGTCGGCGTCATGATCGAGCTGGCCACCCAACCGCCGGACTGGGACGATACCGGAGATCCCGCGGAGCTCCCCGCGACCGAGGAGGCCGATGGGGACGCACCGGCGGCGCCCTCGCCCGAGCAGGTTGAAGAAACGGCGTTGGAGGAATTCCTGGCCCGGCGCGAAGCGCAGCAGTTCGCCGCCGCCGAACAGGCGCTGCGCCAGGCGATCGAGTCCGTACCCGAGCTGAACACACTGGCCAACAACCTGATCATCGACCAGACATCGGAAGGCATGCGCATCCAGATCGTCGACGAGGCCGGCGAACCGATGTTCCCCTTGGGCAGCGCCGAAATGTACGATCACACCCGGAAGCTGCTCGCGCTCGTGGTCGGGGCGGTCCACCGGTTGCCGCAGCGAATCGCGATCAAGGGACACACCGACGCCACGCCCTATGTCAGCGCCAAGGGCTATTCCAACTGGGAGCTCTCCACCGACCGCGCCAATTCCAGCCGCCGGGCGTTGGTCGACGCCGGCCTGTCGCCGGAGCGGATCGCATCGGTGGTCGGCCGCGCCGACCAGGAGCATCTGGACGAGGACGACCCCTATTCGCCGCGCAACCGGCGCATTTCGATCATTCTGCTGCGCGAAACATCGCAAGAGGGCCGGCCCGCCGCCGGGCCTGGCTCGGGCCAAGCCGCCGACTGACGGCGCAGGGCATCGCCCGCCGGGGCGCGGCCCCGGCATGCGGCTGTTCGACCTCGAGGTGCGCGTTTAGACGGTGCCCCGCGTCCCGATGACATTCAGGTGCTCCTGGGGCCGCCCTGGCCCACACGACCATGGTCCCGACCGCCGCCGCCCTGGCCGCTCCTGGCGATGGCGCTCTTCGCCGCCCGCCGGCGCATCCTGCACGACCTTCCGAGGGTACTAGCCTTGGATCCCGTTTCCCTGCGATAATCCACGATCGACAACCGCCAATTGCGGCACGCGGCGCTCCGGTGGCGCCGCGCAATAGGGCGACTTCAGAAGCGAACATGGCCGATTCCGCTGCGACCGGCCTGCGCACCGAGTACGATCCGGGCGGCCTCTGCTGCGAAACGCCCGGCAAGGCCGGCCGGCCTGCCGGGTGCGCGCGGCCGCTCCTCGACCGCCGGTGCCGGCGCGACCTCGACGATCCGAAGGCGCGGGCCAAGGACGCCGAGGTGGACGCCGCCGACAGGCTGACGACATTGCGGTCCCGCTACGACCTCAGCCGCGGCGGCCCGGCCGCGGCCGGCGGCAGCGGGCAAGCGATTGGCAGGGATCGCGGACCCAGCGGATCATGAGGGAAGGTCCCGCATTGACAGCAATCGGCGGCGCGGCCGACAACGCCGGCCGGCCGCAGCAGGTCTTTTACGTCCTCACCGAGAGCCCCTGCCCTTACCTCCCCGGCCGCCGCGAGCGCAAGCTGATTACCGAGGTCAGCGGCCCGGAGCCCGGGGCCTGGTACAATCTTCTCGCACGCGCCGGCTTCCGCCGCAGCCACCACTACGCCTACCGCCCGGCCTGTTCCGGCTGCGCGGCTTGCGTTCCGGTGCGCGTTGCGGTCAAACGCTTCCGATTGAGCCGCTCGCTCAAGCGGGTGGCACGATTGAACGCCGGCCTGAACGGGCGGGAACAGCCCGCCCGGGCAAGCCGGGAACAGTTCGAACTGTTCAAGCGCTACATCGTCTCGCGCCACGACGACGGCGAGATGGCCGGCATGAGCTTTGCCGACTACCGCGGCATGGTGGAACGGAGCCGTATCGATACCCGCGTGGCGGAGTTCCGCGGCGAAGACGGCCGGCTGGTCGCCGCCTGCCTGGTCGACTGGCTGCCCGACGGGCCGTCGGCGGTCTACAGCTTCTTCGACCCGGATCTGGAACGCCGGAGCCTCGGCACCTTCATGGTGCTGTGGCTGATCGAAAGGGCGCACGGCTCGCGGCGGCCCTACGTTTACCTCGGCTACTGGATCCGCGAGGCGCCCAAGATGGCCTACAAGACGCGCTTTCGGCCCCTGGAAGCGCTCGGCCCCGCCGGCTGGCAGGTCCTGGAGGCTTAGGCATCTTTGCCGAAGCCGCGGGTCCTGCGGCCCGATCGGTCGTCGATTGCGCCGGGCCGGGTCGCGCTCTCGAGCGGCCGGTCGATCGCCGCGCCCAGGCCCCCTTCTGAGGATCTCGGCCCAAGCCTCGCAGCCGGCCAAGCGATCGTCCTCGCCCTTCTGCTCGCGACCGTCAAATTCCCACGATACCAGCCTCTCGCGCCGAAAACACGGCGACCGCGCCGCGAAAAATGGATGCCATTCATGGCCAAAACGGTTATGGATGGTTCCGCGCCGGTCTTGTTTCAGGGTCGATCCGGCCCGCAAGGGGCCTGGAACCCGAGTCATTTGACGGGCTGCAAGGGCGCGCCCGTTCGGAGATGGGAAATGTCGATCGATAGGCTGCCTCGTGCATCGATGCCAGGCCGGTCGACCATGGACGGATGCAGGGCTCTGCTGCGCCTCGGGCTGCTCGTTGCGGTACTTCTCGTTTTCGGGACTCCTGTGGCGCGCGCCGAGTGCAGCGATCCGCCGAGGGCGAAGGTCGATTGGTCCAAGTGTCAAAAGAAACGTTTGGTCCTGCGTAAAAAGGATCTAACCGGCGCGCGCTTCGTACGGACCGACCTGAGTGGCAGCGACCTGGCGGAAGCGAAGCTGACCGGCGCCGTTCTCACCGAAGCGAACCTCGCCCGCGCCCGCCTGCGGGGCGCGGACCTGGCGGGCGCGGACCTGACAAAAGCGCAAGGGGATCGAGGCAATTTCGAGGCGGCGAATCTGGCCGGCGCCATTCTCACGAAGGCGGAACTGCCGCGCGCGAAGCTGGCCCGGGCCGATTTGACGGACGCCGATCTGTCGAAGGCCGAACTCGGCCGTGCCGTGCTGACAGGGGCGAAATTGCATGGCGCGGACCTGCGTTTCGCCAACCTTGCCCGGGCCGGTTTCAGCGAGGCCAGCCTGATCGGGGCGGACTTCACCGGGGCTTATACATATTTGACCGGCTTCGAGGGCACCGACCTTTCCCAGGCCGTGGGCCTGACCCAGCAGCAGCTCGACCTCGCCTGCGGCGACGAGGCCACCAAGCTCCCGGGAGGCCTGCAAAGACCCGCCTCCTGGCCCTGCGCCGGAGGCGGCTGAGCCGCGGTTATCTTCCGACCGCCGCATTTCTTGCGGCTCGCAGGTCGGTTGCCCGGGTTCCGCCGAGACCAGTGCGCTGCCGGAACCGTTGCCGGGCCAACCGGTTCTCTCCGGCCCGATACCCCCGCGCTCGGCGTTTTCGCGGCCGGCGCCCGATTTTGACTCAGATCAATGCGCAGGAATATCCGCCGCGCCATAGGCTCGATCCCGCCGGACGATCCTCTCCGATCGACCGCCCTTTGGCGTCAGGGCCGATATCTGCGGGCCTTCCCGGCCCCGGCTCGGGTCGTGGCCCCCACGGAAGACGAAGCCGCGCGCATCAGCCCATGACCGCGCTCAAGACCGACCTGGAACAAACCGCCTCTCCGACGGTCAGCCGGGAACGATACGAACGCATCGCGCCCTTCTATGATCTTCTCGACCTGCTGTTCGAGTACGGCCGCTACCGCCCGCTGCGGCCGCAGCTGTTCCACGGCATTTCCGGATCCATATTGGATGCCGGCGTCGGGACCGGCCGAAACATGCCGTTCTATCCGGACGGCGGGCGGGTCGTCGGGATCGACTTGAGCCCGGCCATGCTGGCCCGGGCAAGGCGACGATGCGGCAAGCTTGGCAAGGCAGTCGAGCTTATGGAGATGGACGTTTTGCAGACCGCGTTCCCGGACCGGCGCTTCGACGCCATCGTCGCGACCTTCCTGTTCTGCGTCCTGGAGCCGAACCAGCAGCTTCCCGCCCTGCGCGAGCTGGCCCGCGTCTGCAAGCCGAGCGGCCAAATCCGGCTCCTCGAATACACTTTCTCGGACCATAAATTGAGACGCTTCGTCATGCGGCTCTGGGCACCGTGGGTCCGGTGGGTCTACGGGGCGGCGTTCGACCGCCATACCGAGCGATACATCCCGGAGGCCGGGCTCGAAATCGTCGAGGTGCGGTTTCTTTACAAAGACATCATCAAGCTGATCGTCGCCCGCCCGGCATGTCCCGAAATTCACTGAGGCGGTCGAAGACGCCCTCCTGACCGCCGATGTGCCGGGGCCGCCGAGCGGTTCCATGCAACAATTCTCCTATAGGACCAGACCATTACTGCGATTAATATTCCAGGCACGTTTGAGGAAGGGGTTTAACCAGGCTTGAAGATTGGTGTTTCGACCCCGCCCGGTAATTTGCCTGCCACCGCCGGCAGACTCCAGAACGGGAAGAAGGTCAAAAAAAGGTGACAAAAAGGGAGGGCGGCACCAAGACGCGCGGCCGTATCGTCGGCTACGATGCCACGCGCGCCGCGGCCTGGCACAAGTGGTTCCACGTCATCGAGGAGGGCGCGCAACCGCTCAGCGACCGGATGGTCGAGCTGGCGGCGCTCGGCCCGGGCCATCGGGTCCTGGATATTGCAACGGGCCTCGGCGAGCCGGCGGTGACGGCCGCGCGCCGGGTCGGCCCGACCGGCCGGGTCGAGGCGATCGACATTTCCCCGGACATGCTGGCGTTCGCCCGCCACAGGGCGGTGGAACTGGGTCTCGGAAACATCGACTACCGGGAAATGGACGCGGAAATGCTCGAGGCGCCCGAGGCCGCGTTCGACGCCGTTTTGTGCCGATGGGGCCTGATGTTCATCGCCGATCTGGAGGCGACCCTTGCCGCGATTCAGGGATGCCTGGCACCCGGCGGCCGGTTCGTCGCCGCCGTCTGGGGGCCGCCGGAGCGGGTCCCCTCCGTCAGTCTCAGCGCGCGGGTGGTCTTGAATCATCTCGGCATGCCGCCGCCGGACGAGGGCGCGATGACCCCGTTCGCCCTTTCCGATGTGGCGGCGCTTCGGCAAAGCGTCGCGGCGGCCGGCTTCCAGGATGTCCGCGGGGAATGGCTGACCGTCGAGTACGCGTTCCCTTCCGTCGCGGCATTCACCGAATTCCGGCGCGACCGCTCCGGGCCACTCAACGCCCGGATCGCGCATCACCCGGCCGAACGGCTTGAGGCTGCATGGCGGGCGGTCACCCAAGCCGCCCGGCGCTACACGACGCCCGAGGGCGCGGTGCGCATGGAAAACGCGGCCTACTGCGTCGCGGCGCGGCGCTGAGACGGGAAGGTTATCGGGAGACGCCGGATCGGGGCGGCGAATCGCGGCCGCGTCGCCGCACTCGCGGGCGGCTATAACGGTCGCATTGCACCCGACGGGCAGGGAAATTTAGCAGCAGGTGGTTTCGACATGGCGCAGGAAATTTCGGGCGCGCTGAACAAGACCGTTCTTGGCGACTGGCACGCGGCCAACGGCGCCAAGATGGTGGACTTCGCCGGCTGGGCGATGCCGGTGCAATACAAGACGGGGACCATCCAGGAACACCTGGCCACCCGGCGCCACGCGGGCCTGTTCGACGTGTCCCACATGGGGCGCTTCGAGTTCAAAGGCAAAGGCGCGGAGGACGTCCTGCTCCAGGTCCTGACCAACAATGCCAAGGCCCTGGAGCCGGGCGAGGCCCAATACACCTTCATCGCGACCGACAGCGGCGGCGCCGTCGACGACGCCTATCTTTACCGGCTGGCCGTGGACCGCTTCCTGCTGGTGGTGAACGCCGCCAACCGGGACAAGGACCGGCAATGGCTGGACGCGCACAAGGCCGACGGCGCCGTGGCGATGGCGGACGTAAGCGAGGGCCTGGGCATGATTGCCCTGCAAGGCCCGCATTCGTCATCGATCCTGGAACGGATCGTCGGCAAGGACGCGCTTCCCGAGAACAAGCGGAACCGGCTTCGCACCGCGATGATCGACGGCCATGAGGTGATCGTCGCGCGCACCGGCTACACCGGGGAAGCGGTCTGTTTCGAGCTGTTTCCCGAGCGGTCCCACACGGTCGAATTGTGGGACAGGTTGGTGGCGCTGGGCGCGGTCCCCGCAGGACTGGGCGCCCGCGATTCCCTGCGTCTGGAGGCGGGGCTTCCCCTCTACGGCCACGAGCTGGGCGAAGACCACGAGAACCGGGAGATTCCCATCTTCGCCAATGCGATCGCGGCCTTCGGCGTCCGGGTTTCCGACCGGCACGACTACGTGGGCAAGCAGGCGCTGGAACGGCAAAGGCGGGAGTTCACCCTGATCCGGCGGCGCGAACTCGAGATCCCGTGCGAGAAGCGGGTGCTCAAGCATCTTGTGCAGCCGATCGCCGTGTTCAACGGCCGTAGGCCGTTGCGGGCCGGCTACAAGGTCTTTTTCGGCGGCGCCCACGTCGGTTACGTGACCTCCGGGACCAGCGTGCCCTACTCCCGCTTTTACGGCGCGGGCATCAAGGCCGTCCCGTCGGACGCGCACGACCTGCGCCCGATCGGTCTGGCCCTGGTCGAGTCCACGCTGCACTACCGGACCGACAAGCCGGTCGTCCTTCAGATCCAGGACGACAGGGGCAGGACTTTCGAGGCGGAACTTGTCGAAAAAAATCTCTGGCCCTCCGCCCCCTACGCCAAGCCCTACACCGGCTTTGCGGCGCCCCGGAAAAGCGAAGGGATCGAGGTCGGCGACGTCGCCGGCCTGGCGTCCAGGCTGACCGAAGAAACCGCGCGCAATACCAAGTGGCGACGGCAGGACTGCATCAACCTCATCCCGTCGGAACAGTCCGCCTCGGCTTACGTGGACCGCTTGAGCACCGCCGACCCCGCCGGGCGTTACAACGAGCACAACCGCCTCAAGGCACTCGGGCCCGAGGCGCCCGACGTGCGCTATTACAAGGGCACCGCCTTCATCATGGAAAAGGAGGAAGAGCTCAAGGCGGCGCTGCGCACCTTCTTCGGCTGCCGCCAAGTCGAGCCGCGGATCATCAGCGGCCAGATGGCCAACGACACGGTCTACGACGGCCTCAAGCAGTTCAGGAACCGGCGCCGACGCGGCCGCCGGCCCGGCCTGATCGGCCGGGTCCTGGTCCACGACCTCAACAAGGGCGGGCATTTGAGCGCCCAGCCCATCGGCGGGTTGAAGAACTACGTCGCCATCGACCCCGAGACGGGCCGGCCGGCGGTCGCGCACTTCCCGATCCGAAAGGACAACCCCCACCGGATCGACGTCGAGGCGACCAAGCGCCTCATTGCGGCCACCCGCCCCGAACTCCTGGTCTTCGGTCGGAGCGTCATCATCCACAAGGAGCCGGTCCGCGAGATCGCCGACTTCGTCCACGGCGCCTTCGGCAAGGACAACCCCCAGCGCCCGCTGATCATGTACGACGGGGCCCACGTCCTCGGCCTGTTGGGCCGGTCTTTCCAGGACCCGCTCCGGGAGGGCGCCGATATCGTGACCGGCTCGACGCACAAGACCTTCTTCGGCCCGCAACGCGGCCTCATCCTGAGCAATATCGAGCCCGGTTCGGCCTTCGAGGAACTGTGGGGCTTCATCGAGACGCGCGCCTTCCCGGGCCACGTCAGCAACCACCATCTCGGCACGCTCTTGGGCCTCCTCGGCGCGACCTACGAGATGCTCGAGTTCAGGGACGACTACCCCAGGCAG
>JBHIDD010000026.1:0-14059 GCA_046759925.1 Kiloniellaceae bacterium | reverse complement strand
TACGGCCATGCAGAGCAGCCTCCCGACGTCATCGAGCACCTCGAGTGCCTCCGCTCGCTGCAGGACGAAACAGGCGGATTCACGGCGTTCATTCCGTGGTCGTACAAACCGGGCAATACGCCGATGGAGGGTCAATTCCCCGATACAGTTTAGCCCGCGTCGCTAGCGTAAAATGCTGTCACCGGCCCAGTGCCGCGGGCATGGCGTCACAATCGGACCGCTTTCAGTCGACCAGACACACCTCGCATAGCCCGCGAAGGCCGCATTGGGCGGGAGCCGCCCCTAGCCGAGACCGGTCGCGGCGGGTGGACCGACAGGCCAGGCTCAACCTCATAAGAAGGTCGGCATCCCCGCAGACCCACGCCGCCGGCACCCACCCCTCGGTGCCGTCGTCGAGGCGCACCAGCGCCCGCCTGTGGCCCGCGTGGGGCTCGACCGCGACCCGGTAGCGCCTTCCGATCCAACCTGCACCAGACCTACATCAGCGGCATCGAGCACGGCGCGCGGAACCCGACAATCCTGGTCTTGCAGAAGCTGGCGGACGCGCTCGGCGTGGCACCCGAGACATTGCTGAAAAAGGACCCGGAATAGGCTGATTTCCGGGCTGATCTACGCCGCCCTTCTGGGCAAGGCGAGGCCCGGTCATGCGGAACCTTCCGGCGGCGGCGAAATGACCGGCGTTTGATCGCCGGGTTTGGCCTCGGTGCGGGCCGTTCACCCGCCCAGCGCGCGCCGGGCGAGCACGGTCAAGCGCCTGACCCCCAGGAGCGAGAGCACCACGGCGGCGGTGAAGACGTAGAGGCCGGGGTGCGCGGTGACCTCGCTTATGAGCGAGACCTGGACCGCCACGACGATCAGCGCGGCCACGAAGACGTCGAGCATGGACCAGCGGCCCAGCGCCTCCAGCCGGGCAAGCGCGCGCTTAAGGCCCCGGCCTTGCGCATCGGCGCCGTACCAGAGCAGCAGCGCGAGCACCGTCTTGAGCGCCGGGAAGACCACCGAGAAGACGAACACCACGAGGAACAGGAAGTAATCGCCCGAGCTCCAAAGCGTGGCGGCGCCCTCGAGGATCGAGATGCGTTCGGCGAAAAAGATCAGCTTCCGGATGGTCATGATCGGCACGGTCCACCCGGCCACCAGCAGGCCGCCGACGGCCAAGAAGAAGAGGCCCAGGAAACGGTCCGCGCCGGTCGCGGCGGCGGCGAGCGAGCGGGGATGGCGCGGCACACGGAAGAGCGCGCGAAAGGTCGAATGGTCCGGCATGCGGGCGGTTCCGGCGGCGGCGAGCGTGCCGGCGGAGTCTACAAAGGAACCGCCGGGGGCGGAAGCGCCTTGGCCCCGGGCCGGCCGCCACGCCGCCGCGGCTTTTCCATTTGAATTCCAAGGCGAATTCGCGTTACTAAGCCCGGCCTGAGCGGCCAGACGACCGGGCCGTGCCGGCGGCGGCCCAAGGCCCGGCCCGAGCCGGACCGCGATCCGTCACGAAAGAGCTTCCTCAGCCGATGACCAAGCTTGGCGACAAGGCGCTATTGCCTGCCGGTCTGCAAGACCTCCTCCCGCCCAACGCGGCGCAGGAGGCAAGCGTGGTCGAGCGGCTGATCGCCTGCTTCGCGGCCCAGGGCTACGAGCGGGTGAAGCCGCCTTTGCTGGAGTTCGAGCAAACCCTGCTCGCCGGTGCGGGCGCCAGCCTCGCCCAGCAGACCTTCCGCCTGATGGACCCGGTCAGCCAGCACATGATGGGCCTGCGCGCCGACATGACGCCGCAGGTGGCGCGGATCGCCGCCACGCGCCTGAAGCACGCGCCCCGGCCGCTGCGGCTTTGCTATGGCGGCCAGGTCCTCCAGGTCAAGGGCAGCCAGCTGCGCCCCGAACGGCAGTTCGGCCAGGTCGGCGCCGAGCTGATCGGCGCCCCGCAGCCGGCCGCGGACGCCGAGGTCGTGCTGCTGGCCGCCGAGGCGCTGGCCACGGTCGGCGTGGCGGGTCTCTCCATGGACCTCAACCTGCCGCCGCTGGTCGGCGCGCTTGCCGCCGGCCTGGGCCTGGACGCGGCCGAGGCCGCCGCCTTGCGTCAGGCGCTCGACCGCAAGGACATCGCCACGGTGGCCGCCATTGCCGGCGCGCGGGCGGCGCCGTTTGGCGACCTGCTGCGCGCCGCGGGGCCGGCGGAAACGGCGCTCGACGCCCTCGACCGGATCGCGCTGCCGGACGCCGCGGCCGGCGAACTCGACCGCCTGCGGCGGGTCGTGGGCCTGGTCCGCGAGGCGGCGCCCGATCTCACCCTCACCCTCGATCCGGTCGAACATCGCGGCTTCGAATACCAGACCGGCATCAGTTTCATCCTCTTCGCCCGCGGCGTGCGCGGCGAGCTGGGGCGCGGCGGCCGCTACATCACCGAGACGCCGGGGGGCGCGGGGGGAGAGGGGGGACTTGAATCGTCGACGGGCTTCACCCTCTTCATGGACACGATCCAGCGGGCGCTGCCCGAACCGGAGCCGGTCCGCCGCCTCTATCTGGCGGCCGACGCGGGCCACGGCGCGGCGCGCGGCTTGCGCGGGCAGGGCTGGATCACGGTCCGCGGGCTCGATCCCGCAGCCGACCCTCGCGCCGAGGCGCGGCGTCTTGGCTGCAGCCACGCGCTGATCGACGGCCGCATCGAGGACGTCGAGGACTGACGGAACGATGGCGAATGTCGTGGTCGTAGGCTCCCAGTGGGGCGACGAAGGCAAGGGCAAGATCGTCGACTGGCTGTCCGAGCGCGCCGACGTGGTGGTGCGCTTCCAGGGCGGCCATAACGCCGGCCACACCCTGGTCGTGGGCGGCGTCACCTACCGGCTCTCGCTGCTGCCCGCCGGCGTGGTGCGGGCCGGCAAGCTTTCAATCATCGGCAACGGCGTGGTCGTCGATCCCTGGGCGCTCGTCGAGGAGCTGGAACGGGTTCGCGGGCAGGGCGTCGAAGTCACGCCGGAGACCTTCAAGATCGCGGAGAACGCCACCCTGATCCTGCCGTTCCATGGTGCGGTCGACCGGGCCCGCGAGGCGGCCCGGGCGGCGGAAAAATTGGGGACCACCGGGCGGGGGATCGGCCCCGCCTACGAGGACAAGGTCGGCCGCCGGGCGGTGCGCCTCTGCGATTTGGCCGACGAAAACACGCTGGCCAAGCGGGTGGATGGGCTGCTGCTGCACCACAACGCCCTGCTGCGCGGCCTGAACCGCCCGGTCTTCGACCGCGCCGAGGTCTTGGCCGGCTTGCTCGAGGTGGCGCCCAAGGTCCTGCCCTACGCCGACCGCGTCTGGCAGCGCCTGGAAGATGCCCGAAGGCACGGCAAGCGGATCCTCTTCGAGGGGGCGCAAGGCGCCATGCTCGACGTCGATCACGGCACCTACCCTTATGTGACATCGTCCAACACGGTGGCGGGCCAGGCGGCGGCCGGGGCGGGCATCGGCGTGGGCGCGATCGATTTCGTGCTCGGCATAACCAAGGCCTATACCACGCGGGTCGGACAGGGGCCGTTTCCGAGCGAACTGGAGGACGAGACCGGCCGTTTGCTGGGCGAGCGCGGCCGCGAGTTCGGGACGGTAACCGGGCGCCGCCGCCGCTGCGGCTGGTTCGATGCCGTGCTGGTGCGCCAGGCGGTCAAGGTGGGCGGCATCGACGGGATCGCGCTGACCAAGTTGGATGTCCTGGACGGCCTGGCCGAGTTGAAGGTCTGCACCGGCTACCGGGTCGACGGCGAGACCTACGATCATCTCCCGGCGCTGGCTTCGCTGCAGGCCCAGGCCGACCCGGTTTACGAGACCCTGCAAGGCTGGCCGGAGAGCACCCGGGGAGCCCGCTCCTGGGCCGACCTGCCGGCCACGGCGGTGAAATACATCCGCCGGGTCGAGGAACTGATCGGAACGCCCGTCGCCCTGCTCTCGACCAGTCCGGAGCGCGAGGACACCATTCTGGTGCGCGATCCCTTCGCCGACTAGCGGGCGGCGTATCCCGCAGGTTTCCGCCGCTGCCGGGCCGTTAACCATCTTTTCGGCACCTTTAGTGTAACTCAAAGAATGCCTTGGCGGGCAGTTGGGGCCGTCGACCCGGTCGGGCGGCGGCGTGTCGGCACGAGCGGGGATCGAGTTGGGCATGCGCGAACGGCCGGACGAGTCGCCGAGCGGGGAAAGCGTCGTGACGCAGCGGACCGTTCTCGGCGGGCGCTACCAAATCCACCCGGACAGGCCCCTGCCGCGGCTCGATTCGCCGACCGCCCCGGCGGTCGAGGCAGGCGACCTGCGCGCGACCGGCCGGAACATGTTCGCCCTGGTCTGCCGACAGGATCTGCTGCCCCGCATCGACATCATTCCGCCGCTCTCCCGGTTCACCCGGATGCCGATGATGACGCCGGTGGACGCCGGCGTGGTGCCCTGGCCGCAGTCCGGCGGACGGCGTTTCGTCATCGTCTTCGAGCATGCCGTGGGCGATCGCGTGCTGGCCTCGGCGGATGCCACCATCACCCCGCTGCGCGAGGACGAGCTGATCCGCCTGGTCGTCAAGCCGCTCGTGCCTTTGCTCAAGGAGATGAGCGGCCGGCTGATCTGCCACCGGGCGATCCGCGCCGACAATCTGTTTTACGCGGATTCAACCCGGCAGAGCGTGATCCTCGGCGAATGCGTGAGTGCACCGCCCGGACTGTCACAGCCGATCATCTACGAAACCATCGAAGGCGCCATGGCCAGACCGTCCGGGCGAGGTGCGGGACTGCCCGCCGAGGATCTCTATGCCTTCGGCGTCGCTCTCGTCGTCCTGCTGCGCGGTGGCAATCCCGCGGCGGACATGAGCGACGAGGAGCTGACCCACTCGAAGATTTGCAACGGCAGCTATACCACCCTGCTCGGCCGGTCCCGCGTCTCGCTCAACATGATGGAACCGCTGCGCGGCCTGCTGTGCGACGACCCGGGCGAGCGCTGGACCGCCAACGATCTCGATTTATGGGTGGGCGGCCGTCAACTGAGTCCCAAACAGCCAATGCTGCCGGCCAAGGCGATGCGCGCCATCAGCTTCGCCGGCCGGGAGTACTGGAGCAAGCCCGCCCTGGTGTCGGCCATGGCACGTCACTGGACTGAAGCCCGGCAGATCATCCTCAACGGCGAGCTCGAGGGCTGGATCCGGCGCTCTTTCTCCGACGAGGATCTCGCGGATGCGATTCACATGGCGGCAGGGGCGGGCGGCGCACCGCAGGATCGCGCCTCGTCCGGCGAAGATCGCTTGATATCCCGCGTCCTTATGCTCCTCGATCCCACGATGCCGATCCGCTACAGAAGCTTTGCCGCACGCGCCGAGGGACTCACCCGGGCCTTCGCCATGGATTATCACGACCCCGAATTGCGCGAGCTCTTCGTCAAGGTGATGGATGCCAAGCTGCCGCAGGCCTGGCTGCAATTGCAATCCGCTACCCGGCCGGTACACGGTCTCATGATGAAGACGTTCGACATGGTCAAGTACTTCATGGATCGGCCACACCTGGGCGGGGGCCTCGAACGCGCGCTCTACGAGAGCAATCCCAGCTGGCCCTGCCTGAGCCCCTTAGTGGAGCAGGAGTGCGTCTGTGAGATCGAGGATTTGTTGCCCGCCCTGGAACGGCGGGCGAAACAAGGGATACCCGAGCAGGAGCTCGTGGACGCTCATGTCGTCGCCTTCTGCGCGTCCCGCAGCAAGCCCTTCCCCGACCGGATTCTGCAAGAGTTGAACGACCGCAATCACCTCGCGACGCGTCGGCTGGGCATGCTGCACCTGCTGGCCGAAGCGCAGCGGTCCACCAAGCACGAGAAATTTCCGGCACTCACCGAATATGTGGCGGGCCTGCTGGGCCCCGTCGTCGAGAGCTACCATAACCGGGCTTACCGGGCGAGGCTTGCGAAGGAAATCCGCCGAGCGGCCGGCAAGGGCGATCTGCGCGAGCTCCTGTTCCTGGCGGACAGCCTCGAGGCGCGCGTGCAGGACACCAAGGGATTCGACCTGGCGAGGGCCAAATACCGAAACCACGCGCGCGGGATCACCTGGCTCGAGAAGGGCGGCCTGACCGATCGGGCGCACGTCCTGGGCAAAAGCCGGCAGGCGGCGACCGTCATCTCGGCCATCCTGTCCGGGCTGACCATCGTCTTCCTGGCCGTGATCTACGTGATGTGAGGAGCATTCACGATGGCGCGCCAGGTACAGCAGGCCCAAGCATCAGCGGCGAACCGCCGCGGCGGGCCGGCGATGAAAATCGGGACCGTGCTGCTGTTATTGCCGGTCTTGGGTTTCTTGCTGCCGACCTGCGTGGTTCTGGTGATTACCATGGCCCCGACGGTGGTGGCCTATATGGTCGACCGCGCGCGCGAAAAATACCTCGCCATCACCGTCGGCCTGCTCAACTTCTGTGGCGCGCTGCCGGCGGTGGCGGAGCTGTGGTCGCACGGGCAAAGCTACGCCGCCGCCATGGAGATCTCGACCGACGCCCTGTCCTGGCTCGCCTCCTACGGCGCGGCGGCGCTCGGCTGGTTGATTTACGGCCTGCTGCCGCCGGTCTTGAGCGGCTACTACACCATGACGAGCGAGGCGCGCCTGCAATCGCTCCGGCGGCAACAGGAGCAGCTGATCCGCGCCTGGGGCGAGGACGTCGCCGGCGATGAGCAGGAGGCCGGCCCCGGCTAGCGCCGCCCCTCGCTACGCCGGACATCCAGGATCCCGGGGCCGGCCCGGTCCGGCCTTCGCCGACCGGATTTCGCCCGGCTTCGATGATCTCCCGCCGGTTGGCCGACACGGCCACGCCGCGTGGCCCGGGAGCGGCCACAAGGGGGGAGGCATGTCGAAGCGCTAGCCGCGCTTGGGGCCGTCGCGGCCTCAAGCGTTGGCGAGGCGTTCCTCGATGGCCGCGTTGCGGATCGCCTTCTGCAGCTTCTCGAAGGCGCGCACCTCGATCTGGCGCACGCGCTCCCGGCTGATGCCGTATTCCTGGGACAGTTCCTCGAGCGTCGTCGGACTGTCCTTCAAGCGGCGCTCCTCCAGGATGTGACGCTCGCGCTCGTTGAGCGTCTCCATGGCCGCGGCCAGGAGCTCGCGACGTTTGGACAGTTCCTCGGAATCCGCCAGGATGGTTTCCTGATTCTCGCTTTCGTCGACCAGCCAGTCCTGCCATTCGCCGTCGCCGTCGATCCGCAAGGGGGCGTTCAGCGAGTGATCCGGGGCGGCCAGACGCCGGTTCATGCTGACCACGTCGGCCTCCGGCACGTCCAAGGTTTTCGCGATCTTGCTGACCTGGTCGGGATCCAGGTCGCCTTCGTCGATCGCCTGCATCTGGCCTTTCAGCTTGCGCAGGTTGAAGAACAGCTTCTTTTGCGCAGCCGTGGTGCCCATCTTCACGAGCGACCAGGAGTGCAGGATGTATTCCTGGATCGCGGCGCGGATCCACCACATGGCGTAGGTGGCCAGCCGGAAGCCGCGCTCCGGGTCGAAGCGTTTGACCGCCTGCATCATGCCCACGTTGCCTTCCGAGATCAGCTCGGAAAGCGGCAGGCCATAGCCGCGGTAGCCCATGGCGATCTTGGCCACCAGCCGGAGGTGCGAGGTCACCAGCTTGTGGGCGGCCTCGATGTCGTCCTGCTCGCGCCAGCGTTTGGCCAGCATGTACTCCTCGTCCAATTCCAGCATGGGGAACTTGCGGATCTCCTGAAGATAGCGGGCCAAATTTCCCTCGGATACCAGGACGGGAAGGCTCGGAGCTGCCATATGCCGAATTCCTCGACGGTCTCGGAGCCGCGCCCACGGGTTGTTTGAATCCCCGCCGGCCGGCGGTGCCCTTATTTGAGCGACCCCTTATATACTTATAGCACTGGCCGCAAGGGGCAATCAAGCAAAGCTGAGCAAATCACTCCGGTTTCCACTATTTTATACCACTTCTAAACAATTTATCAAGTCCCTTATATCTCCCGGTAATTGGCTGTCGAACCGCAGCTCTTCCCCGGTCACCGGATGGCGGAATCCCAGGGTTTTGGCGTGCAGGGCCTGCCGGCCCAGGGATCCGAGCGCCGCGCGCGCCGCCGCCGGCAGGCGTTGCAGGCGCCCCGCGCCGGCCCGGCCGTAAAGCGGATCGCCGAGCAGCGGATGGCCCTTCTCGGTGAGGTGGACCCGAATCTGGTGGGTACGCCCGGACAGCAGGCGGCATTCGACCAGGCTGGCAACCCCGCCGGCCAGCTCCCGCAGCACGCGGTAGCGGGTCCGCCCCGGCTTGCCGCCGCGTCTCAGCACCGCCATCTTCTTGCGGTTGCGCGGGCTGCGCCCGATGTTGCCGGCGATCTCGCCGGCTCGGGGTTCCGGCACGCCCCAGGCAATGGCTTGGTATGCGCGCTCGATGTCGCGCTCGGCGAAGAGCGCGATCAAGCCCTGGTGCGCCGGCTCCGTCTTGGCCGCGACCATCAGGCCGCTGGTGCCCTTGTCCAGGCGATGGACGATGCCGGGCCGACGCGTCCCGCCGATCCCGGTGAGGTCTTCGCCGCAATGGGCGATCAAGGCGTTGACCAACGTCCGGTCCGGGTTGCCCGGGGCGGGGTGCACGACCATGCCGGCCGGTTTGTTCAAAACGATGATATGCGGGTCCTCGTGGACGATGTCGAGCGGTATGGCCTGCGCTTGCGGCTGCACGGCGGCAGCTTCCGGAACGATGATGGCGAAAGTTTGACCGGGTTTGACCCGGTATGCGGGCTCGTCTATCGTTTCGCCGCCGCTCGACAGCCAGCCCGCTAGGATCAAGTTTTTGAGGCGGTTGCGCGTGATCGCCGGCAGCCGCGCGGCCAGCAGGCGGTCGATCCGCTCGCCCGCCTCCGCCCTGCCGGCCGTGATCTCGTAGGTCTGTGCGCCTTCCGCTGCCGTCATGGGGCCCCGCCCTGGATCAGGCAAGAGACTGGACCAAGTATCATCCTTCTATGATGGAGGGTACCAGCATGCAGGGGCTCAAGGGTCTCGTCATTTTCATGGGGATCCTCATCGTGATCGGTCTTATCGTGGTGGCCTATGGCTTGGCCAGCCGCATGTCCGGCGACAGGACCGGGGCCTTCGGCGAGGTGGACTTGGCGCTGCCCGCGGGCTGCGTGATCGCCGGGAGCGAGGCCGAGAACGACCGCCTGATCCTGCGCATCGGCGGGCCGGCCGAGCGGGGCTGCCAACAGGTCCTGGTGCTCGATTTGAAGGACGGCGAGCTGCTCGGCCGCATCATGGCCCAGCCCGCCCCGTGACCGCGGCTGACCCCAGCCGATCAATCCTGCTATAAAGCGGCGTCATGGTGAACTTCTGCTCGGACAACGCAGCCGGCGCCTCGCCGGAGATCGTCGCCGCCCTCGCGGCGGCGGCCCACGGCCCGGCCCTGCCCTACGGCGAAGACGACTGGACCCGTCGGGTCGAGGCGCGGCTGGCCGAGATCTTCGAAACCGAATTGGCGGCCTTTCCGGTCGCCACCGGCACCACGGCGAACGCGCTCGCGCTTTCGGTCATGGTGCCGCCCTTTGGGGCGGTCTACTGCCACAAGGAGGCGCACGTCAACGTCGACGAATGCGGCGCGCCGGAATTCTTCACCGGCGGGGCCAAGCTGGTGCCGCTCAAGGGCGCGCACGGCAAGATCGCCGCCGAGGACCTGGCCGCGGCGACCGGCGGGGCCGGCGTGGTGCACCACGTGCAGCCGGCCGCCGTCAGCCTGAGTCAGTCGACCGAGGCCGGCACCCTTTATACGCCCGACGAACTGCACGCGATCGCCGAGGTTGCCCGGGCCCGGGGGCTCGGCCTCCACGTGGACGGCGCGCGCTTCGCCAACGCGCTGGTTTCGCTCGGCCGCAGCCCGGCCGAGATCACCTGGAAGGCCGGCGTCGAGGCGCTGTCCTTCGGGGCCACCAAGAACGGGGCGCTGGCCGCCGAGGCGGTGATCCTGTTCAAGCCGGGACTCGGCGAGACCTTCGGCTACCGGCGCAAGCGCGGCGGCCATCTGTTCTCCAAGATGCGGTTCCTCTCGGTCCAGCTCGAGGCCTATCTCGAGGGCGATTTATGGCTGAACAACGCGCGCCACGCCAATGCGATGGCCGGGCGCCTCGCCGAGGGCCTGGCCGAACTGCCGGGGGTGAGGCTCAGCCATCCGGTGCAGGCGAACGAGATCTTCGCCCGCCTGCCCGAGGCCATGATCGCGGGGTTGCTTGACAAGGGCTTCCGGTTCTACCGCTGGGGGCCCGAGGAAAATAGCGAGGTCCGCCTGGTGGCCTCCTTCGACACGAGGCCCGAGGACGTCGAGGCCTTCCTGGCGGCCGCCCGGGCCCTCGCCGGTGCCGGCCGGCGCCGCGCCTGAGGCGTCAGGATTCCTGCGGGTCTTGTCGTGCCGTCCGGCGGGCGCGCATGCGATGACCGCGCCTCGACGGATTGGCGCCAAGCGGTGAGCAAGACGCCGCGATCATCGGATTCGCCGAACCGCAGGGTTGCGGGATCCGGCGCTTGCGCGGGCCTTGTGTGGGCCTTGGCGATTGCGCGCCGAGGCCCTTGCCAGGGACCCGCGTTTTCACTATGTCATGGGGCCGCCGAGGTCACGTCCCCTTCGTCTAGTGGCCCAGGACGCCGCCCTCTCACGGCGGAAACAGGGGTTCGACTCCCCTAGGGGACGCCAAAAAAATCAACAACTTAGTCTCGGCCCGAGGTCCCGTACGGAAAATATTCGGAAACGCCGTTGCCAACGGCGCTCAAATTGTTGCCGCTGTGCAGTCGTGTCGCGGTGGCGCGAACGGCGAGCATCTGCGGCATACGCGCCCCGCTGTTGAGCATGTCGCCTCGGCCGAATGCCAAGGTGCGGGGGGCTCGATCGCCGAGCATTGGCGTCCTGAGCGGGCTCCGGCCGCTTCGGCTCTCGCCGTGCGCCTACTGCTGGTCGCCGCACACCTCGACGAGTACTGCGGTGAGCTGGTCGCAGCCGGCTCGGCCCTGGCCCTCGCCGGGCGCCTCCGGCGACACCCCCGGGGGACCCCTCGGCTTTCCACGCATGAGCGTAGAACCATGTCTGTTTCTGGCCCAAAAGAGATTGGGGCGCGTGCCTTTCGGCGGCGAACGGATTCGATTCGCGCGGCGACCCATTTCGCTGAACGTATGGTTTCGGCTTCATGGCCGGTTGCGTCCGCCGCCCGCGCAGAGGTCTCGCCGGCGACGATATTGACCGTTCTCCGGTCCCGCCGCCCGCGTTGGGACTGACGGCGGCCAGGGATGCGGGCGTTCAGCGGCCTGCCGTCCGCCACGCACACAGGGCGCAGGCCGCCCCGTCCGATCGCCTTCCTCGATGCCGGCAGCGGACGATCGCCGAATCGAAGAAGACCGCCGCGATTGAGCCTTACCTCGAGCTGCGCGCCGCGCGAACCCGATTCAATATTACAAGAAAAATCCGTTTTCGTCCTTCGGAATTATGATTAATTATTTTAGTTAACGGACAAAGTTAAGTAATATCGCAGCGGTCACTTATAAAAGAGTTGATATTACTTCAACATTCATGCTAGGACTGATATTGCTGGGGGAAAAGGTTTTGCATTCCACCCCGCTTCACCTGGCGGCGGGTGCGCCCGGAAGTCCCTGCCCTAAAGGACCTGTCCCGTTGACCGAGCAACCGAATCAGGCAATGAGGAAGCGATCGTCACTTGGAAATCCATCTTTTCCTTGGCCATTGCCGGCGCAATCTCAGGGCGAAGCGGCGATCGCCTGGCTCGGCCGCGTGCATGGCGAGCTGGTGTTCCGGCGCCGCGCCGACATTCTGAGCGCGCAGCTGGCCGCCCTGCTGCCCGAAGGCGGGAAGGTTCTCGACGTGGGCTGCGGCGACGGCCTGATCGGCCAGCTCATCGCGGCGCGCCGGCCGGACTTGACGATTTCCGGAATCGACCCGATCGTGCGACCGGAGCCCCACATTTCGGTGGCCGAGTTCGACGGCATCACGCTGCCCTGCGAGGATCGCAGCATGGACGTGGTGATGTTCGTCGACGTGCTGCACCACTGCGACGACCCGGAGATGCTGCTGCGCGAGGCGCGGCGGGTCGCCAGAAAGGCCGTGGTGCTCAAGGATCACACGCGCGAGGGTCTCTTGGCCGGTCCGACCCTGCGTTTTATGGACTGGGTCGGCAACGCCCCCCATGGCATCCCCCTGCCTTACAACTATTGGCCGGAGCGGCGCTGGCGCGACGCGTTCAAGCGGATCGGCCTGACGCCCTCGGTTTGGCTGAGCGAACTCAGGCTCTATCCGCCGCCCGCGGCGTGGTTTTTCAACCGCTCGCTCCACTTCATCGCCCGCCTGGAGCGCACCGAAGCGGCAGCGCTCTGCGGGGCGGGCCACCCCGGTTGATACCGGACACGGACGGCTTCGCGGCTCGAGCCGGCGGTTGAAACGCGAGGGGGGTATGCCAGCCGGGCGCGGCAAGGGCCGCCGCCTCCCGTGCACCGACGCGCCCGGCGGCCAAGCCTCAGTCAGCCGCTGCGCCGCCGCCTTCACGACCCGCTTGAAGTCCTTCAGCCGCCGGCCTCGCACAGGTATAATGCGCGCAGGAAAGGGCGGCGAACCATCGGCTGTCACCATCGGCCTGGCCGGCCGGGCCCAAAATTGCGGTCTTCAGGCCAATCGGCCCGGTGCTGCCCGGTCGGGAGGTCTAGCAAGGGCCGGAGGAACCAGGCGCAAGAGCCTGGCCAGGCGGTTAAGGCCGAGGAGAAACCGTGGCCCCGGTGGGGCCGCGTAACTGCGACGAAGGGCGCAGGCTAGTACCGGCGCCGAACAGCGGGGCATCGAGGCCGGGCGTCGGCCTGAGAGGAAGACGCGCCATGTCTCGGCGCTGCCGGTGCCCCGCCTACCTGCCTGTTGCCGCCGGCTTCCTGGAGGGCTGCGATATGGGTTCTAGATTCACGGAATTTCTGCGCCGTCTCATGGCGCCCAAAAAGAAAGAAACGAGCCATCAAGAGAGCAAGAGCGGGGTCGAGTACGAAGGTTACACGATCCGTCCCGCTTCCCGCCGGGAGGGGGCGCAGTGGCTCACGGCGGGCGTGATCACGAAGCGGTTCGCCGAAGGGGTGAAAGAGCACCGTTTCATCCGGGCGGAGACACACGGCACCAAGGACGACGCCGACGCCTTTTCCGTTGCCAAGGCAAAACAGATCATCGACGAACTTGGCGACAGACTGTTCCAGAAAGGCTGAGCCTGTGCAACTGCCGCGGAGCTGCGCAGGCTGAGCGCAGGAATCGGCCCCGAAGAGGGAAGGTCGGCCCGGCCTCGGCGCCGGCCGCGGCCGAGAGCGCCGCAGCGAAGACCCCGGGCTTTGCGGATTGCCGCGCATCGGCCCCGTTGCGGCCATATTCCGCATCTGCCGCGGCCCCGTATTGCGAAGCGGATCGGCGAACTCCCGAATTCCTTAGCCCTATCTTGCGTCGGATCTCGCGTCGGATCTCGATTGCTTTATCGGTGCATCCCGGAATTACGCCCAAGATCAAGGCATTCCGGCTCCAAATATAGTTAACGTATTTATTAAAATTATTGGTTAATCATTGCCTAAAAATTCTTGAATATACGACTAATGCAATGTATTATTTTTCGACATCCGACGTTTGCTTGTGGGATGTCGGCCGAGCCCAGGTGAGCCGGCGCCTTTGGGCGGGCCAATGGGGTTTCGCGGGGATGGTTAGCTAAGGCTCATGTCGATCCATTTCGGGAGAACGCCCATGACGAGAACCGCGGCCCTTGCCTCCTCCTGGCGCAATGCCATGGCCGGTCTGTCCGCCCTATTGTTGGCGCTACTCGTCGTCCTGGGTACGCCGCGCCCTGCCGGCGCCGAGGCCGCCGCCGATGCGGCCGAGTTCGTCCGCGATTTCAGCGGCCGGGCGATCGCCGTGCTCGCCGATGAGGGCCTGTCGGCGGACCGACGCGAGGAAGAATTCCGGCGGCTGCTCGTCGCCGGCGTCGACGTGGAGGTCATCGGCCGTTTCGTCCTCGGCCCGCACTGGCGCAAGGCGACCGATGAGCAGCGCGCGGAGTTCCGCCGGCTCTTCGAGGCACT
>JBHIDD010000025.1:0-14085 GCA_046759925.1 Kiloniellaceae bacterium | reverse complement strand
GCGGATCCGGTATGGGTATTGGCGCCGCCGCGCCGCTCTCGCGGCAGTTTATACCTCGGCACGGCGCCCGAGTGCGTCCGGTCCGGCAGGCGAGCTGTCTCTGCGGCTCCCGGGAATTTTCGTTTGGGCGCGGGCCGGTCCCGCTCTACATAGGATGAAAGCGGCACCGGCCGATCGTTCTGGCTAGGGAACGTTATCTTCTTGGGCGACCATCCGGTTTTCACCGTGCGGTTCTGGGGCGTACGCGGGTCGATCGCCTGCCCCGGCGAAGGCCATCGGCGTTACGGCGGCAACACCTCCTGCCTGGAGGTGCGTTGCGCCGAGCGTCTGCTGGTCTTCGACGCGGGAACCGGGGTGCGGCTGCTCGGCCAAAGTCTGACCGCGGCGGACGGCCTCAGCGGCGACCTGTTCCTGACCCATACGCACCTCGACCACATCGTCGGGCTGCCCTTCTTCGGGCCGCTGTTCAACCCAACGGCCCGCTTCCGCGTCTGGGCCGGCCACCTGCGGCCCGAACTCACCCTGCACGAAGCGTTGGGCCAGTTCATGATGGCACCGCTGTTCCCGGTGCCGCCGGAGATTTTCACCGGAAACATCACCTTCCACGACTTCGTCGCGGGGGAAACCCTGGAACCGCATCCGGGGGTGCGGCTGCGCACCGCGGCGCTCAACCATCCGAACGGCGCGACCGGTTACCGGATCGAATTCGGCGGACGCGCGATCTGCTACGTGACCGATACCGAACATGTCGAAGGCCGGCCGGACCGGAACATCCTCGGCCTGATCGAAGGCGCCGACATGATGATTTACGACTCCAGCTACACCGACGAAGAGTTCCCGAAGTTCAGGACCTGGGGGCACTCGACCTGGCAAGAAGGCGTCCGGCTCTGCGACCGGGCGGGGGTCAAGCAGCTGGTGATTTTCCATCACGATCCCGCCCACGACGACGCCTTCATGGACCGGGTCGCCGAGGACGCCGAGCGTATGCGCCCGGGCACTCTGGTGGCCCGCGAGGGGATGGTCCTCTCTGCCTGAGCGTGCGGGCCACGGGGCATCCTGTTACGGGGCATCCTGTTACGGGGCATCCTGTTACGGGGGATCCTGTTACGCGGCATCCTGTTACGGGGCATCCTGTTTATGAGAGAGAGGACTAGGATGGGCCGCGCCGGATGATCGGTCGGCCTCAGCGCCGCCGGCTGTGGTTCGGGCTGCTCACGGTCCTGGGCCTTGCCCGGCGCGGCTATTTCATACCCTACCGCTATGCCGGGATGCTGCCGCGCGCAGGCACGCGCCCGCCGTATTCGGCAATCGAGGCTCTCTTCGCAACGCGCGAATCACGGTTCCACGAGGTGCTGTCCTGGATCGATGCCCTGGCCGACGACCTGACCCGGATCGAGGCGCCGCCGCCCGAAGGCGCCTCGGCCGGAGCGGCGCTGCCGGAGGGCCGAACACCGCCGCCGCGCTGGGGGCAGTCCTGGTTTCCGCGCCTCGACGCGGCGTTGGCTTACGCGCTGCTCCGCAGGTTCGAACCGCGGCGCGTCATCGAGGTCGGCTCGGGGCACTCGACGCGCTTTCTGGTCCGGGCCGGCTACGACGGTGGCCTGGCGACGCGGATCACCGCAATCGATCCGGCGCCGCGGGCCGATCCGGGCAGCCAGGCGGTGGATCTCAGGCGCGTGACCGTGCAGGAAGCCGGCACCGGCGCCTTTGCCGAGCTGGCGGCCGGCGATTTCCTGCTCATCGATTCCAGCCATATCCTGATGCCCGGCAGCGACGTCGACTTCCTGCTCGGCCGGGTGCTGCCGACGCTTCCGGCCGGCGTCCTGGTCCAGCTCCACGACATCTTCCTGCCCGACGATTATCCCGCGGCCTGGGCGTGGCGCGGCTACAACGAGCAGCTTGGCGTTTTATCCCTGCTGCTGGGTGGCGGCTGGGAGGTCCTCTTCGCCAGCCATTACGCGGTGACCCGCATGGCCCGGGCGCTCGAGGCGAGCGTCATCGGCCGGCTGCCGCTGCCCGCCGGCGCAATCGAATCGAGTCTCTGGATCAAGACGCGGTAACGCGGTATTCACGGCAATCTGACACCACGTCGCCGGTGCGATGGCCTATCATTGGAAGAATGATCACAATTAGAGGCCGCGCCCTATTCGACTGGATGCGGGGTGGCGACGAGGCCGCGTTGCCCGACCGCGTCCGCCAGTCGATTCAGGACCAGGGCGATCGGACGGAACGTGTGATCGGTTGGGTCCAACTGGCCGTCGTCCTGACTTTCGCCACGCTCTATGCCGTCTCGCCCAAGACCTTCCCCGACGACCAGGCGTTCCAGCCGGTCCCCTGGGCGATCGGCGCCTACGTCCTGTTCACGATGCTGCGCCTGATCCTGGCCTACCGGATGAGCCTGCCAGGGTGGTTCCTGATCCTGTCGATCGTCGTCGACATGGCGCTCCTGTTCGGCCTGATCTGGAGCTTCCACATCCAGTACATGCAGCCGGCCTCGTTCTATCTGAAGGCGCCGACGCTGCTCTATGTCTTCATCTTCATCGCGCTGCGCGCGCTCAGGTTCGAGGCCCGCTTCGTGTTCGCCGCGGGCGCCGCCGCCGCGCTCGGCTGGCTGGTGATGGTCGGCTACGTGGTTGCCATCGACCCCAACGAAAACAGGATCACGCGCGACTACATCGATTACATGACCTCGAACAGCATTCTCCTGGGTGCCGAGTTCGATAAGATCGTCTCGATTCTGGTGGTCGCCGTGATCCTGGGCGTGGCGCTGATTCGGGGCCGGGCCTTGCTGGTGCGCTCGGTCGTCGAGGGCGTGGCCGCCCGGGAGCTGTCCCGCTTCTTCGCGCCGGAGATCGCCCAAAAAATCCGCGGATCGGACAAGCAGATCGCCGTCGGCACCGGCGAGGCGCGCGATGCCGCGATCGTCAACCTCGACATGCGCGGCTTCACGCGCCTGGCGCAGACCGAGACTCCGGATCGGGTGATGGGCCTGCTCGCCGCGTACCAGCGCAACATGGTGCCGATCCTTCAGGCCAACGGCGGCAGCATCGACAAGTTCCTGGGCGACGGCATCATGGCCACCTTCGGCGCCGCGGCCCCCTCCGAGACCTATGCCGCGGACGCCCTGCGCGCCGTGGACCAGGTGATCGTCGAGGCCAAGCGCTGGCGCGAGGCCTGCCAGGCGGCGGGCGAGCCCTGTCCCGAGGTGAACGCCGCGGCGGCGACCGGGCGCATCGTCTTCGGCGCCGTGGGGGACGAGACCCGGCTCGAATACACGGTGATCGGGGAGGCCGTGAACCTCTCGGCCAAACTGGAGAAGCAGAACAAGGTCCTCGGCGTGCGGGCGCTCTGCGATTCCACCACCTACGAACTGGCGCTGGCCCAGGGCTATCGGCCGCCGGAGGAAAAACAGCGCCTTGTCGGCGCCGCGGTCGGCGGCATCGGCCATCCGGTCGATCTTGTCGTCCTGGCGCGGTAAAGCCGGGCCGCTGCGGCGCGGGCCTTTCCGGACCGACGCTCACGGCGCGGCAAGGAAGAGTCCCGCCGTGAGAGTTCCGGCTCGGCAGGGGCTTTATGGCCCGGCCCTGTGGCGCGGCAACAAAGAGCCCCGCCGTGAGGGGGCGGGGCTCGCAGTGGTCAATCGGGGAGATCGTTTTCGTATCTGATTGTCCACTTCGAGCTTTTTTACGACATTTTCGGCTTTTTGGCAACCTATCCCTCGGATGGGTGCTCGTTGGCCGCCGAACTCGGGTCGGATTAGCCTTACCGAAGCGGCGGCCAAAGACGGTCGCCTGCGCCGAAACTTACTGGGCTTCGGCGGCAGGGCGGCGTCGCGCGGGGAACCGTGTCGATCGAGCCGGACCCGGGGCGGGCTGGCCCGTGCGCTGCGACTAGTCCTTGCGGGTCTTTCCGGCGGGGACGTTCGCGCTCTCTTCCAGGAAGGTCTCGAGGTCGCGCCGGGAGATCCGCCACTCCTTGCCGATTTTGAAGCCGCGCAGATGCCCCTTTCGCAACCATTGGGTCACCGTGCGCTCGTTCACCTGCAGGCGCTCGGCGACCTGCGGCGGGGTCAGCAGTTGATTCTCGGCCATGGGATTCCCATGATGACCGGTCCCGGTGTCGACGATGCCGGAAAACGTTTAAAACGCCGTTAACAAGCATGAAATGCCGAAAACCGACGGAAACGCCGCTCAAGGAACCGGCGCGCCGCCGCGAATCCGGCGGAAGCGAAGCGGGGGCAAGTCCGCGCCCGGGGTCTGAGGGACCATACGACAAGTCAATTCATTGACGTGTCGGTATCAGAGCGGACCCGGCTACGGCCGGCGCCTCGGTTCCCGCGCGCGACCGCGCCGTGGGGCGGAACCGCAAGCGGGCGCCCCAGGCGCGCGCCGAAGGCCAAAGCCTTCTGACTGGGCGGATTATTTGTAGGGGTCGGCGGCGTCGCGCAGGCCGTCGCCCAGGAAGTTGAAGGCCAGCACCACCACGATCACCGGCAGCACCGGCATCATCAGCCAGGGGTACAGCGCCACCACATTGATGTTCTGGGCCTCGCTCAACAGCACGCCCCAGCTGGTGACCGGCGGCCGCAAGCCGAGGCCGAGGAACGAGAGCGCCGTCTCGCCCAGGATCATGGCCGGAATCGACAGCGTGGCCGAGGCGATCAGGTGGCTCGCGAAGCTGGGCAGCAGGTGGCGGCCGATGATTCGCGCCGGCGAGGCGCCCATCAGCTGGGCCGCGGTGCAGAAGTCCTCCTCGCGCAGGGCGAGCAGCTTGGAGCGCACCGCGCGGGCCAGTCCCGGCCAGTCCAGCAGGCCCAGGATGATGGTAATCCCGAAATAGATCCAAACCGGGCTCCAGGTCACCGGCAGGATCGCCGAAAGCGACATCCACAGGGGAATCTCCGGAAACGAACGCACCACCTCGATGGCGCGCTGGCTGATGGTATCCACCACGCCGCCGTAGTAGCCGGCGAGCCCGCCGATCGTGATTCCGAGCATGAAACTGATGACGATCCCCATCAAGCCGATGGTCAGCGAAATGCGTGCGCCGTAAAGAATCCGGCTCAGCATGTCGCGGCCCAGGCGGTCGGTGCCCAGGAGGAACAGGCTGCCGCCCTCGGCCGGGCACACCAGGTGGACCCGGCCGTCGAACACGCCCCAGAGGCGGTAGCGATCGCCCAGGCAGAAAAACCGCAGGCGCTGGATATCGCTTGTGTTCGGACTGTACTCGCGCCTCAGGCTCTCCATGTTGAGGCGGGACTCGTAGCCGTAGACGAAGGGGCCGACGAAGCGGCCGTCGAGGAACAGGTGGAGGCGCTGGGGCGGCGCATAGATGTAATCGATGTGGCGGGTGTGCAGGTTGTAGGGCGCCAGCACCTCGGTCATCAGGATCGACAGGTACATGACCGTCAACACCGCGCCGGAGACCACGGCCAGCCTGTGGCGGAGGAATTTCCACCACATGATCCGCCACTGGGAGGCCATGTAGTAGCGCTCCTGCGCCGGCGTCATCTTTTCGACCCGATAGGGATCGAACGGCGCCGGATTGACGTAGTGGTCGAGCGCCGCCGGCTGGTTCATCGGGCGGTCGGTCATTTGGTCGCCCCGCCGCTCAGCCGGATCCGCGGGTCGAGCGCGGCCAGGGCCAGATCCGAGAGGAACACGCCGATTACCACCAGAAGCGCCAGGAACATCAGGAACGAGCCGGCCAGGTACATGTCCTGGCTCTGCAACGCCCGGACCAGCATCTGTCCGGTGGTCGGCAGATCGAGCACCACCGAGACGATGGCGGCGCCCGAGACCACCTGCGGGAGGAGCGAGCCGATATCGGCAATGAAGGGATTGATCGCGAGGCGCAGCGGATACTTGATCAGCAGCCTGCCGGGCGCGAGGCCCTTGGCGCGGCCGGTGATGACGTACTGTTTCTGCAGCTCGTCGAGCAGGTTGGCGCGCAGGCGGCGGATCATCCCTGCGGTGCCCGAGGTGCCGATCACCACGACCGGCACCCAGAGATGCTCCAAGACCGAGCCGGCCTTGGCCCAGGTCCAAGGCTGGTCGATGAACTGCGGATCCATCAGCCCGCCGATCGAGGTGCCGAACCAGACATTGGCGAAGTAGAGCATGACGAGCGCCAGCAGGAAGTTCGGCGTGGCGAGGCCGAGGAAGCCGATGAAGGTCAGCGTGTAGTCGCCCAGCGAATACTGGCGCACAGCCGAATAGACACCGATCGGAAACGCCACCACGTAGGTGAAGAGAATGGTCGAGAACGCCACCGTGAAGGTGAGCCAGAGACGGTCGCCCACCACGTCGGTTACCGGGAGCTGAAACTCGAAGGAATAGCCCATGTCGCCCTGCACCAGGCCGTAGACCCAGACCAGGTATTGTTCGAGGAACGGCCGGTCGAGGCCGTATTGCGCGCGCAGATAGGCGATCTTCTGCAGGTTGACCCTTTCGCCCTGGGCCTGCAGTTCGGCGATGTAGGTCTCGAGGTAATCGCCCGGCGGCAGCTGAATGATCACGAAGACGATGAAGCTGATCGCCAGCAGCGTGGGGATCATGATCAGGACGCGATGGACGGTGTAACCCAGCATGGCGGCGGGGCTCCGTTCTAACCGCCACCTCGGGGGGCGACTGCCGCGGCGCCCGGTCGCGTCATTTCGCCGCCTCCAGCGCCGCCATCGAGGGGTCGGCGTATACGAAGTGGTCCTTGTCCAATTCGACCATGGCAAGCCGCTTGCGGCCGTCGACCGTGAAAGGCGCCGGCCAGGCGGCCGGATCGGAGGTGCGGCCTTCCATCAGGGCGCTCAAGTCCAGCCGGTGGTCCGGATCGGGCTCCGGCACCGCGCTCAGCAAGGCCCTGGTGTAGGGATGCGCCGGTGCGTCGAACAGGGTCTCGCACGGCGCCAGTTCGACCAGCCGACCACGGCACATCACGGCGATACGATCGGCGATGTAATCGATCACCGCGAGATTGTGGCTGATGAAGAAGTAGGTGAGTCCCAGTTCCGCCTTGAGGTCCTTCAGCAGGTTGAGGATTTGCGCCTGGATCGAGACGTCGAGCGCCGAGACCGGCTCGTCGCAGATCACCAGATCGGGCCGCAGCGCAAGGGTCCGCGCGATCCCGATGCGCTGGCGCTGGCCGCCGGAGAAGCTGTGCGGATAGCGCTTCAGGTGGCGGATGTCGAGGCCGACCGCGCGCATCAGTTCCTTGACCATTTCGGCCCGGCTGTCCGGATTCCCGATGCGATGGATGACGAGCGGCTCGCTGATGATCTCGAAGGCGGTCATCCGCGGGTTGAGCGAGCTGAACGGGTCCTGGAACATGTATTGGATGCGCCGGCGGAACTCGATGAGCGCCTCGCCGGTAAGGCCCAGGACGTCGATCTGCCGGCCGCGGTCGTTGAAGGTGATGCGCCCGGCATCGGGCGTCAGCGCCCGCATGATGATCTTCGCCACGGTGGTCTTGCCGCAGCCGCTCTCGCCGACCAGGCCCAGGCACTCGCCGCGCCTGATCTCGAAGCCGACGTCCTCGGCCGCCAGCACCCGGGCCCTGTTCTTGGCGGCGAAGACGCTGCCCTTGCGGGTCGAAAAGCGTTTCGTGACACCCTCGACGGTGAGCAGCGCCGCGGCGTACTGACTCTCCGGCCAGGGTCGTTTTTCAGCCAGAAGCTGGCCGCCGGTCGCGTGTTGAATGTCTCGGATCGGCTGTAGCCGTTCGCCTGGCGCCATGTTGAAGCGCGGCACGGCGTGCAACAGGGCCTTGAGATAAGGGTGTTTCGGATCGCGGAAGATATCGCCAAGCGTCCCGCTTTCCATCACCTCGCCGTCATGCATGACCACGATTTCCTCGGCTACGTTGGCGACCACGCCCAGGTCGTGCGTGATCATCAGAATCGCCATGCCGAGTTCGGCCTGCAGATCTTTCAGCAGTTTGAGAATCTGCGCCTGTATGGTCACGTCGAGTGCGGTGGTCGGCTCGTCGGCGATCAGCAACGCCGGCCTGCAGATCAGCGCCATGGCGATCATCGCCCGCTGGCGCAGCCCGCCCGACAGCTCGAAGGGATAGATCTTGAGCGCCGCAAACGGGTCCGGGAAGCCGACCAGACGCAGCATTTCGACGGTCAGCTCCCGGCCTTCCCGGGCGCTGACCTTGCGGTGCAGATGCAGCGCCTCGGTGATTTGGTTGCCCACCGTGTGCACCGGCGAGAGCGAGGTCATCGGCTCCTGGAATATGATGGACATGCGGCCCCCGCGGATCGCCCGCATGGCGGCGCCGTTGGGATCCAGCGCGGCGATGTCGAAGGACTGGTTCAGGCCGGCCTCGGTAGGGCCGGCCGAGTCCGGATCGAAGAAGAGAATTTCGCCGGTTTCGATGCGCGCCGTTTTGGGCAGGATGCCCATGATCGCCTGGCTGACCACCGTCTTGCCGGCGCCCGACTCGCCGACGATGGCCACGGTCGAGCCCCTTCGGACCCGGAACGACACCCCGCGTACCGCCGGCAGCCGGCCTTCCGGCAGGTCGAAGCCGATTCGCAGGTTTTTGACCCGGAGGATTTCGCTCACCGCGCCGCGCCTCCTAGCCGCCCGATAGGGACCGGTCCGAATCGGCGTCGATCCCCAGGTCCAGAAGGTTGCCCGCCGAGGTCGGATCGAGGGAAACCCCGTTCTCCCGCGCCGCCTTGGCCGCACACCGGGCGATGTACTCGAAGCCGTCGATCGAGGACTCCAGGGTCATGGAGGCGCCGCCGCCTTTCAGGGTGAGCTGCATGAAGCCGCCGCCCCCGAGGCCGCCCTGTTGCGGGCGCCGGGTGCCGTAGTAACGCAGCTTGAGCCGCTCCAGCGCCGTCCAAGGCAGGATGCGCGTACCCAACCCGGCGCTGCAGATCTCGTCGTTTGTGACCGCCACCTTCATGAGCTGCCGCTGAACCGTGCGCAATCCGAAGACCAGGAAAAGAACCGTCAGAGCTCCGAAGATCGCGATGATGGCAGGACTGAGCGGCACAGACAACAAGGCGCCGATGCCCACGGCGAGGCCGATGAAGGAGCGGATGTAATCGCCGATCAGCGACCTGCCGGGATAACGATAGACGTTCACGCCATTCCTCTCGTTTGGCGGGCGGCGCCGGGGGCCGGAAAGATTTCGCCGACGGCGGCGAATCGGACCGCCGGATGTTCGGCCAGAACCCCCAGCAGGCTTTCGAGGAAAGCCCAACAGGCCTCGTCGTGGGCCAGGTGATGGGTCAAGAGGCCGGTCGGTTCGCCGGCGCCGACTTCGCCTCTGCGGCGCGCTTGCAACTCTCCGATCAAGAGATCCAGCGCCTCGGCCTGGCCAAGAAAACCACGGGGGGCTTCCCAGCGCATGATGTCGACGTGGCTGTTGACCTGGGTCAGACCCGGTGCCGCCTGGGCGGCCGCGCGGCGCCGGTAGGTCGACAGGCCGGTGAAACCGAGGCCGGGCAGGGCCGGGATCAGCTCCGCCGCGATCCGGTTCCAGGGCGGCACCAAGACCGCCATATATTCCGTTCCGAACAGCGCGGTCATCCGCGCCTGTCCCCGCGCCAACTCCTCGAGCACGGCCGCCGCTGGGCGATCGGCGCCGAGTTCGGCTTTCTTCTCGGCGGTCGGGGCGTGGTTGCGGTGGGCGAAGCCGTGTTGCACCGGCGTGACGGGCGGCCGCGCCGCGGCCAGGCGCCGGGCCAGCCCATCCGTTGCCCGTGCCGGGATGACCGCCAGGCAAACCGGGACGTGCTGCGCCGCCGTCAGGCCGAGCAGCCGCTCGAGCGCCGGGGTCGGCTCGACCGCGTCATCGTCGCGCCACCATAGCGTCGCGACGCGCCCGGCCGCGGCCCAGGCATCCAGTTCGTCCATGAGGTTCGGCCAGTCCGTCACGGTCGCAGTATAGCAAGCTGTTGGGCCAGGATTTCCGCCGTTTTGGCGGCACCGTCGGTTTCCAGGGAAAGCGTGCCGCCGGGCGCCGCGCCGCGGTCGAGCGCCCGGCGCACGCCGGCGGCCAAGCTCGCGGCAGTCAGCTTCGCCTCCTCGACGACGGTCAGCACGCCCCGCTCGGCCAGGAGTCTGGCGCGCAGCGTCTGCTCGGTCTCCAGGCCGCCGGCATAGGGCACGACCACGCAAGGGCAGCCGGCGTGCAGCACCTCCATGATCGTGTTGTAGCCGGCCTGGCTGATCGACAAGGTGGCCCCTGGCAGCAGGCTCAGGAAGTCCGGCCGCGACCGCTCGACCGTCACGTCGGGCGGGGCGGCCGCGGCGAAGCTCCGGAACCGCCGTTCCGGCAGGTTGTGTCCGATCAGGATGCGCCAGGGGGTATCTTTGAGCGGGCTCAGCGGCCGCGCGGCCAGCGCCGCCTCGACCAGCGCCTCGCTGACCGCGCCACCGCCGGTCGAGACGATCACCTCGCCGTTGCCGTCACGCGGGTGCGCGCCGCCGGTCGGGCCCTCGTCCACCACATAGCCGGTGTAGCGGAGCTTTCCGGTAAACCCGCGCGCCGCCGGGAAGGTTCGCTCAAAGGGAATCAGCGCCGGGTCGCCGTGCACCAGCGCGAGGTCGAACAGGCGATCGAGCCACTCGGCCATCTCGGCGATGCGCCGGGGCTTGGGCGGCCGGACCAGGATGTCGCGGACGGAGGAGACCACCAGCGGCCGTGGCCGTGTCGTCCGCGCCGCCTCCAGCAGGGGCAGCAATTCGAAGCGCATTTGTCGGCGGCCGAACGGGAACATCTCGATCAACAGGATGCGGGGCCGACTGTCCCGGAAAAGCTGCAGCAGCCGTGCCCTGCGGGCCAGCTTGAAAGCCTCGTCGATCGGTCGGCCGTGCGCGTCCACCAAGACCTTGAAGTACCGATCGACGGCACGAACCGGCGGCAACTGCACGAAACGCGCGCCGCCTACGTCGAGGCCCGGCACCTCGAAGCCCCCGGAGACGAAGACGACCGTAAACCCGGCGCGCCGCAAGGCGCGGGCCAGCGTGGCCGCACGCTTCTGATGTCCGATGCCGAGCAGGTGCTGCACGTAGAACAGGACATCGGCGCGGCGGGAACGGACGGTGGGTTTCGTCATCGCGTCAAGGGGATGTTCATCCGGTCGGTGAGCGGCGCCCCCCAGGGATCCAGGAGAAAGCGATGCGCGCAGGCGTCGTGCAACTTTTCGGGCGGCTTGTCGGTCATGTCCCAGCCGCTGGCGAGTGCGTAAAGCGCTCGGATCACGCCCTTGTGGGTGACCGCCGCCGTAGCCCGGCCGGCTGCTGCCAGCCTGGCGAGCAGCGGCTTGAGCCGTGCCTGTACCTCGCGCGGGCTCTCTCCTCCGGGCGGGCGGAAGTCGAGGCCGCGGGCCTCCGCCTCGGCCAGCTTCGCGCCGCCCTGGGCGCGCAGATCTTCGAGGCGCCGGCCCTCCCAGTCGCCCCAGTGCATCTCGATCAGCGCCGGTTCGGGCCGGGCGGCGGCGTGTCCCGGCGCCGGGCAAAGCAGGGCGGCGGTCTCCCGGGCGCGCCGGAGCGGACTGGTCAGCCAGCGCCAGTCGTGTGCGCTGCGGGGCGACATCTCCGGCGGCAGGCGCCAGCCCCGGACCGTATCGCGCCCGGCCGCCGACAACGGCCGGTCGCTGCGTCCCTGGATGCGGCCTTCGGCGGTCCAGTCGGTCGGCCCATGGCGGATCAGGACGAAGGGGGTCATGGCCCGACCGCCCGGCGCAGGATGGCATCGAGCCGCCCGGCGGCGCGCTCCAGCCCGTGCTCGGCGAGCACCTTGGCCGAAGCCGCCGCGGCCATCCGCCGGCGCCCCTCGGGCGCGGTCAGGAGGCCGCGCGCGGCCACGGCGAAAGCCGCCCTGTCCCCGGGGGCGGTGAGCAGCCCGGTCTCGCCGTCGCGCACGATCGCGGCGACGCCCGCGCTTCGGCCCGCCAGGACCGGCAGGCCGGTTGCCTGGGCCTCCAGCAGCGCCATGCCGTAGGCCTCGCCCACCGCCGGCCAGACCAGGATGTCGCAGGCGGCGTAGAGCCCGGGCAGGTCCCCCGGCTCCAGCGCGCCAACGAAACAAATTCGGCCGGCCGGAGCCCAGGCGAAGGCCGCCTCGACCTCGGCGCGGGCCGGACCGTCGCCCGCGATGATCAGCCGCCAATCGAGATCCGGGAGGCCGGAGAGCGCCTCGGCCAGAAGGCGGTAGGAAGCCAGCTTGTCGCCCGGGCGCATCATCGCCACGGCGAGCAGCCAGGGCCGCGCCGGGTCGAGGCCCCGGGCACCTGCCAGGGTGGCGCGCTCGCGCTCCCGTCCCGCGGCTGCCGCGCGGAAGGGCGCCGGATCGAGGAAGGGCTTCAGGAGTTCGACCCGGGCCGGGTCGGGCAAGCATTCGGTATCGGTCGGATTGAGCGCGACGACCGCCGCGGCCCGCTCCAGCGCCGACACGGTCGCCCGATGGCCCAGGGCCCAGGGCCCGGCCGCGCGTTTGCCCGCGACCGAGGCCTCGGCCAGCAGATAGGGTATGGCGAGGGCCGCGGCGACCCGCGGGCCGATCCAGTCCGGCGCCTTGTAATAGAGGTGGTAGGTCAGCCAGGCCGCCGGCCGGGCCTCCGGCGGCCCGGCCCGGTAGCGACGCAACAACCTTTCGGCCAGGGCCGTAGCGAGGCGTTCGAGCCGGGCCTGGCGGGCCGGATCGCCGGTGCCGTCGCGGCTGCACAGGCGGCTGGCCAGGTCGACCTCGTGACCGGCCAGTTGCAACGCGCGGATCAGAAGCCGCGCCATCTGGCGGTCGCCCGAGGGGATCGGATGGTCCGGCGGCTTCAGCGGGGCATAGAAGGCGATCCGCACGGCTCCGTCCTAGGGCAATGCCGGGATTACTGCGCCGCCCCGGCTAAGGGCGGCAGGCCAAAGCGTGCGGCCAGGGCGTCGATCCCGGCGGTCATGGCGAAGCGCTCGCGCACGCGCCGGGACCCGGCGGCGCCGAGCCGGGCGCGGGTCGCGGGCTCGCGGATCAGGCGCGCCAATCCGGCCGCCAGCGCCGCCGGATCCCCGGGCGGCACCAGGAGTCCGGTCGTCCCGCTCTCGATCAGCTCGGGGATTGCCGAAACCGTGGTGGAGAGACAGGCAAGGCCCTGGCTCTGGGCTTCCATGAGCACGTTGGGCAGGCCGTCCCGGTCGCCGTTCCGGGCCACTCGGCTGGCCAGCACGAAGAGGTCGGCCCGGCGATACTGCTCGAGCACCGCCTCTTGCGGCTGGAGGCCCAACCAGTCGATGCGCCCGGCAAGGCCGAGCGTCGCGGCGCGGGTCTGGAGCGCCGGCCCGAGCGGCCCGCCGCCGATGTGGACCAGACGCCAATGAAGCGCGCCGGGCAGCCGTGCCAGGCCGTCCAGGAGGTCGTGGTAGCCCTTCTTCTCCACCGCCCGGCCGACCGAGAGGAGGATCACCGGCGCATCCGGCAGGCTTCCGTCGCGCCTGGGCCGTGCCGCGGGCGGCGCCGGAAGCCGGCTGAAGTCCAGGCCGTGATAAACCAGCCCGACCTTGCTCGGCGCGGGGGCAAGCCCGGCCAGGTGGTCGCGCCCGATCGCGCTGCAGGTGACCAACCAATCGGCATCCTCGAGCTTTTCCCGCTTCTCCCAGTCGGGCATCGTCCAGATGTCCTTGGCATGGGCCGAGCCGCACCAGGGCAGCCCGGTCATGAGCGCCGCGTAACGCGCGACCGAGGCCGGGGTGTGCAGGAAATGGGCGTAGAGCCGGATCACATCGGCGGGCAACTCGGCGGCGAGTGTGCAGGCCTGGCCGAAGCGGCGCAGGCGGTTGACCGTCCGGTCCCGGGCCAAGTCCCTGAGGAAAGTGCGCCGCGCAGCGCCATAGCCGGCCATGCGCCGGGCCCGCCACCAGCCGCGCAGGACGCGCCGCGGCGCGTCTTTCAGGTACTCGGGCAAATAGCTGACCGGGGCGGCGACCTCGCGGTGTACCGGATGGACCGCCGGGTCGGTGGGATGGCGCAGGGAATACAACCGCAGCGGCAGGCCGCGCCGCTCCAATGCGCGGATCTCCTGGGCGATGAAGGTCTCCGACAGGCGCGGATAGCCCTTCAGCACGATGGCGACGGTCCCGGTCA
>JBHIDD010000024.1:0-14181 GCA_046759925.1 Kiloniellaceae bacterium | reverse complement strand
AACGGGCCGGCGGCCCTTCGCCGCCGCAACCGCCACGTCGACGAGCCGGTTGCGCTCCTCGACGGTGAGCGTGCTGGGCTCCGCGGTGGTGCCGTTGACGAGGATGCCGTGGGTCCCTTCGCGGATCTGACGTTCGACCAGGTCCGCGAAGCTGTCGTAGTCCACCGCGCCGTCCTTGAACGGCGTGACCAGCGGCGGGATCGAGCCCTTGAGAAAATCCTTGGGCAGCTCGATCATGGCCTCAGCTCGCCCGGCGCCGGTTGGTGCCGAACCCGGCCTCGGCCCCGAGCAGGGCGGCAGGCAGTTTCAGATCCTCCTGCCACAGCAACGATTCCATGGCGATGTGCAGGGGCTGGTCCTGAACCGTCAGCTCGTAGACCGGCTCGTCGTAGGACGCGTGGTTGTGGATCGCCCAGCCCGGCGCCGACAGCATCAGGTCGCCGGCCTTCCACTCGAAGACCTCGCCCTCCACCGTGCTGCGGCCGCGGCCCGCGAAGTAGTAGTTGATCGCCGCGGAGACGTGGCGGTGCGGACGGTCGACGATGTTCGGCGGACGGATGGTCATGGTCGCGAAGAAGCTCGGGGTGATGCCGTTGGTGCGGCCGGTCATCGGGTTGTACAGCGTGTAGAGCCGCCGGCCGACGTAGTCCTTGCCGAGGGCCGCCAGCTTGTCCAGGTGCGCCTTGACCATCGCCCACGGCCAGTGCAGGGGATTGGATTCCACGACCGGCGGGTTGATCAGCCTCTCGTAGGGCATCAGCCAAGCGCCGTCATCGGTCAACTGGAACGTGCCGTAGGGGCTTTTCTTGCGGGGATCGTCGCGCCCCTCGTCCGCGCCGCGGTCTGTGACCTCCTCGACCGACGGCGGATCCTCGTCGGCCAGGTAAACGTCCATCAGTTCCAGGAGCGCCGCGTTGGAGTAGGTCAGGCGCACCTGCAATTCGTCGGCATCGTTGACGTGCCGGTAGCTCGTGTAGGACGGGTGGTTCCACACGTCGTACTGCGCGAAATCGAAGCGCCGGTCGCCGACGACCGCGTGACCGCCGCCTTGGATGCAGAAGTTGACCTCGGTCGCATTGTGGCGGAACGCCGTGGTTTTCTCGCCGGGCTTCAGCACCGAGAGCGTCACCCGGATACCAGGCGCCAGACCCAGCCCCGGTTCGGACGCCCGCGGATGGACGATCAGGGATTCCCGGCGGCCGTTGGCCGGTTTCGGCAAATCCGCGAGGCGTTCGATCTCGGTCTCGATCTGCTCCTTCGGAATGACGACCGAGGGCCACAAATCCAAGGGTCTATCCCGGCGCACCCCGGTGCGGTCGATGAAGTATTGGGCTTGCTCGGTCATGACGAGTGTCCTTTCTCTGCGGTCATTCGGTCGCTCGCCCGCAGGCGCGGCTCGGCGCGCTCGGGATGCGGGAACGGGCGGCCCCTGCCGGTGGCACGCGCGCGCTCGTAAAGCGCCATACCCAGCGACAGGTCCGAAATGCCCATGCCCATGGCCTTGAACAGGGTCAGATCGGCGTTGGCCGGGCGGCATTCGCCGGCGGCGATCAGCGCACTGAGCGGGCGGACCGCGGTCCATTCACCGGGTCCGCCATCGTAATACGTCATGAATTCCTTGGACAGCCTTTGCACGGCGGGCACGCTGTCGGCGGCCGCCAGGTCGACGCGCGGAAACAGATCCTGGGCGAACTCCTCGCGCTCCGGCGTGATCGCCCCGACCGCGTTGACATGGGCGCCCCGGGCCACCATCGACGCCGTCAGGAACGGCGCGCGGGCGCGGGTCACCAGGGTCACGATCGGCGCGCCCTCGACACAGGCCGCCACCGAATCGGCGACGCTCACCTCGAAATCGAAACCCTTGGCGGCAAGCGTTTCCGCGAAGGCGGCGCGCTTCTCCGGCGTCGGGCTGTAGATGCGGACCCGCTTCAGCGGCCGCACCGCGGCGACGCCGGCGACCTGGGCCATCGCCTGCTTGCCGGTACCCACCTGGGCCAGTTCGTCGGTGTCGGGACGGGCCAGCCAGCGCGTCGCCAGTCCTGTCATCGAGCCGGTGCGCATTTGGCCCAGGGCGAAGGCCTCGATCACCGCTCTTAACCGCCCGGTTTCGCTGTCCCACAGGATCAGCAGGGGCGTGGCGCCGGCGGCGGTGTGGGCCCAGGTCTTGGTGCCGACGAAGCCCGCGCCCTCGACGGTCGCGCCGATCGCGTGCAGGGTACGCCCGCCGCCCCAGACGGCGTGGGTCTTGACCATGTTGTTGGCCGTGCCGTTCGCCTCGAGCCCGAGGCCGGCCCCCAGCGCGTCGATCGCCTCGCCCAGGTGCATGAGCTCGACGACGTCGGTCTCGGTGAGCCATATGGGATCGTTCGCGCTCATCCCGTTTGGCTTATCCTGCGAAGCCGTCCTCGAATATGGACGGCACCGGCGGGCTTAGGGCCAGTGCGTTGACGAACAGCGCGTGCGTCACGTAACGCCCGACGACCATCATCACGGCGATGGCCCGCTTGTGGCCGACCGCATCGACGGCCGCCGCCAGTTCCGGCTCGACGCCGTGGCCGCTGCGCTCGACCATGGCGATCACCAGCCGCTGGATCACGCGCTCCGCCTCGGCCAGTTCGCCGCCCGAATCCGGGTCGAGCGCCTCGACCGCCTGCACCCAGTCCCTGCCGAAACCGAGCCGCACGCTCAAGCGTTCGTGCTGGTTGCGTTCGTAGGCGTTGCCCATCGCCGTTGCGACGGTCAGCGCCACCAATTCAACCAGCCGGTCGGGCAGGCCTTTTTTCGAGTTTTCCGTGAATTCGATGAACGACAGCAGGGCCGCCGGCTGGTGGCCGGTGCATTTGAAAAACTCGCCGAGGTAGCCAAGCCGCTTGACCCGGGGCTTCAACGCCTCGGCCAGGGCCGGCTCGAGGTCCTCGAATTCCAGACGGGGTATCTTGGCGGTCATGCCTCCACCGCTCGATTATTGGCCGCCGGGGCGGCCGAGACAAGCCGGGCCTTGGCGTTTGGAGGTTAAAGGCCCGGCGCTTGGAACCCCAATTTTCTTTGCGAATGCCTGCCATATCGAAATCCTTTGACGGCTTCGCGCGACGGGCGATCCGGGCGAACCGCCAGCCCGGCGCCGTCCGAACCCATAAATCCATCGGGATTTACACGCGGAATGAACTCTGGACCTCTTCCGCAAACAGCTCCTCGGGATCGACCCGCCGGCGGCAGACCCCCTGTTCGAAAGCGAACTGCAAAAAGCTCTTGAGGGTCACCAGATTGGGCGCAATCCCGTATGGCCAGTAATCCTCGCCGAACATCTCGCTCGACCGCCGGGCGTGGTCGAAACACCACGGGATCGGGAAACGGGGCGCGGTGATTTCGCACGCGCGCGCGAGGCTGTTCTGCTTGGCCTCGGTGAAGGCCATATAGAGGTTCATGGCGATCCACTCGCGCCCTTCGAGCGCGGAGGCCCGGACCGCCACGGTATGCATGATCGGGAAGATTCCGGTCTCGCGCCAATAGGCCTCCTCCACCGGCCGGTAGTCCTCGTACAGGCGGGCCACGCGTGGATCGCCCTTCTCGTAGCATTCCGGCGGGCGGGCGGTGATCGCCGCGTCGATGTCGCCGCCGATCAGCATCTCGCTCAAGGTGCGGCCGGGAAAGCTCCGGCAGCGGACGCCCTCCGGCAAGTTGAGGGGCACCTTCTCGACCCGTCCGGGTTGGTTGACGCCGGCCTGACACCACTCGATGCTCTGGAGCTCCAGGCCGATCTGATGCATCAGCCAGCCGCGCACGTAAATCCCCGCCGTCTGCGCCCATTCCGGGATGCCGACCTTCCGGCCGGCGAGGTGCGCGGGCTCGCCGATGCCGGCCTCGCTGCGCACGTAGATAGCGCTTTGCCGGAAAATACGCGACGGAAACACCGGGATCGCGGTCAGCGTGGTGTCGCCTTGGGCGATCAACGACGCGTACTTGGCGAACGACATCTCCGAGACGTCCCATTCACGGAACCTGGTGAAGCGGTAGAAAATCTCTTCTATCGAGAGGTCGAGGCAGACGAGGTCGATCCCCTCCGGTTTCACCCGGCCCGTGGTCAGGTCGCGGACGTGATCGTAATCGCTGATCGCCAGCGTCAGTTCGACATTTGCCATGAATGGGCCCCGCCGTAAGCCTAGACCGCGGCCCGCGAGATTGCGCGCCGGCTCAACGCAACCGACGTGATTCCCAGGACCATGAACGCCGCGATCAGGTAAAACACCCAGTCGGCCCGGCCCGCATCGACCAGCCAGCCGAAGAGAATCGGTGCCAGAGAGCCGCCGACGGCGATCCCTGTCGAGACGAAACCGAACGCCCTGCCCATGCCACCGGCAGGCGCCGCCGCCCTGACCAGCATGTCGCGGGCCGGTCGCACCAAGCCCTGTGCGAAGCCGATCAGGGTGAACAGGGTGATGACCAGCAAGGTGGGCAGCGCCGTGGTGCCGAGCGCCACCATGACAAGGCCGGTGGCGCCGAAGACGATGATCGCCATCCGGTCATGACGGCGCGTCCGGTCGGCCAGGAAGCCGCCGGCGAGAACCCCGATCGAACTGGCGAACAGATAGCCGGTCAGCGCCGTACCGGCCGCGGCCAGCGGCGCCCCATGGACCGTGCTGATGGCGGCGACGGAAAACGACTGGACGCCGCTCGAGGTTAGGGACGTCGAGAGAAAGAACAGGAACATCAGCAACATAGGCGCCGACAGCAGCAGGACCAGGCCGTCCTTGACCGATGCCCCGCCGGGCCTGCGCACGGATTTGCCCGCGGCCCGGGCGGTTCCGAACAGGCGGTCGCGCTGGCTCAGGATCACCAGCATGACCAGCAGGCCCACCGCGCCGATGGTGACCAGGGCATGACGCCACCCGACCACGGCCGCCATCAAAATGACCGTCGCCGGCGCCGCCGCCGAGCCGAGATGCCCGGCGAAGGTGTGCAGGCTGAACGCCTTGCCGATGCGCCCCGGGTCGATGGTCGAAGACAGGATCGCGTAGTCGGCCGGGTGAAACACGCTGTGCCCGATGCCGGCGACCACCGCCAGCGTGATCAGGGCCGCATACTCGGGCGCCAGGCCCATGAACAGCACCGCCCCCGCCTCCAGCGCCAGGCCGCCGACCACGACGGCGGGGCCGCCGAAGCGGTCGACCAGGAAGCCGATGGGAATCTGGGCGCCGCCGGAGGCGGCATTGAACACGGTCAGGATCAGGCCCAAGGCCGCGAAGCTGACCCCGAGCTCGGCATGGAGCAGGGGGAACAGCGGCGGCAGGCAAAGGATGTAGAGGTGGCTCAGGAAATGGCCCGCGCAGACAGGCGCCAGCACGCCGCCGTCGCGCCGCAGGGTCATCGCCAGTGAGCTCATCGCGCCGCGCCCGACGCCGTCAGAAAAGCAGCGATTTGATGATCACCGGGACGACATTGGTCGGCCGAATGATTTCCCCGATGTCCACGTAGTCGAGGTCCTTCAGTTGCACGCCGTCGATGGCGACGACGTCGCAACCGGGGGCGATCTCGTCGCGGACGATCCGGCCGAGCGTCATGCCGATGTCGCCGTCCACCAGCACCACCAGCGGCCCGCCGCGTGTCGCAGGCAGCGCCGAACACAGGCCGTCGGCCAGGGCATGCAAGCGGGCGTGCAGCGGATCGCCTCGCCATGGAAAGGCCAGCGCGACGGTCCTCCCACCGTCATCGAGGTCGTGGCGAGCCAGGGCGCGCCGAACCTCCGCGGCGACCCGGCGGCGATCGACGTCTCCGTCCAGGTCGAACCGGCAGGACAGCACCGGAATGTCCCGCAGCGGCAGGCGCGACGGGTCGGTAATCAGGATCGTGTTGCCGCTGACCTGGACCGAGAATTGCGCGGCCCCGATGACGGTGGCGCGGATGCCTTGGCCGGGGTCCCAGACCGGCACCGCCATCCCGCCGTGACCCAGAGCATGGCCGATCCGCCGGGCCAACGCCGGTCCCAGGTCGCCGTAGCCCTGGGTTTCGCGGCCGAAGAGATATTCCGCGACGCCGCCGGAAAAGGTGATCGCGTCCGGCTTCGGGGTCATGGGCAGCGGCTCGGTGAGCAAAAGGTTTCGGGCCATGCCGGCCGGCGGTTCCTGGCGGGTCATCGCCATCACGATGTCCGCCATTTCCCGGACCAGCCGCTCGCGGTCGTTCGAGTCCAGCCTGGCGCCCGGCTCCAGGCGCAGGGCAAGGCTGTCGCCGAGGCGCCGGAGCGGGTCCTCGAGGCGGGTGATCACGCCGCCTTCGCCCAGCACCAGAAGCCGTCCGCCGACGGCCAGCGCGGCGGTGGCGACCAGGTCACCGTTTCGGACCAGCGCGAACTTCGTGGAGCCGCCGCCGATATCGACGTTGAGGATCACGTTCGCCTTCTGACGCGACAACGCGATCGCGCCCGCGCCGTGCGCGCCCATGGCGGCCTCGAGATGATGGCCCGCCGAGGCGCAAACCAGCTTGCCGGATTCCACGGCGAACAGCTCCGCGATCGCCCGGGCGTTTTTGCGTTTCAACGCCTCGCCGGTCAGGATCACCGCGCCGCTGTCGATGTCACCGCGGCCCAGCCCGGCCTGGCGGTATGCTTGGTCGAAAAATGCGCCGAGTTTTCCGGCATCGATGGCATGGTCCGGGCGATAGGGCGTCAGCAGAATGGCCGAGCGCCAAAGAATCTCGCGGCCAACCACCACGAAGCGGCTGGACAGCGCCGTCGAAAGGCGCTGCACGTGGACCCGGGCGAACATCAAATGCGAGGTCGAAGAGCCGATATCGATGCCGACCGTCGTCAGCTCGACGTTGTCGGCGGCCCAGATGGTTTCGCTGAGATGTTGCCGTTCCTCAGGGGTGACGTGGAGATGCGCGAAATCGGTATCGTGCATCGTGTTGCCGGATCAGCCGACGGCCTTCAGGTACCGGCTCTCGTCGATGTAGGCCGCCATTTTCGACTCGACGCCCTGTTTTTTCAGTTCCTTGAGATAGATATCGTGGATGCGCGGGTCCTGGTCCCCGTATTCGATCTGCCGGCCGCCGTCCCGGACGCTGACATCGACGCCCGCAAAGGTTTTGCGCTTTTCCTCGGTGAACGGATAACGCAGGCTGCCGAGCGCGACCGCGAGGTAGCGCGCCGGGCGCGGGCAGGTGTTGTAGTGCTGGTGGTACATCATGTCCGGCGGCGCGAAAACGACGCCGTGTTTCCAGTCGACCCGCACGAAATCCTCGTCGCCTTCGTACCAGAACAGGGAATAGCCGTGGCCGGTGACCGCGTAGACGTGGAAATCCGGGCCGTGCCGGTGCGCCTTCTTGTAGGTTCCGACCGGCATCTCGGACGAATGCGCGTGCATGGTGCCCTCGGCGAGGATGAACTTCATGTTCGAACTGCCGACGCCGCGGCCCTCCCAACGCCGCAGCTCGAAGGCGCTCAAGTCGGGGATGAAGTTGGTTTCCCACATGTGGCGGCCCGGTCGCACGGGGATGAAGTCCCCCTCGCCGCCGAAGTAACGCGCCGCGCCCTCCCGCTCCGGGAACCGCGAGGGGTTTTCGAAAATGAAGTCCTCGTTGCGGAACAGGTTCACCATCAGCGGCAGGTTGGTGGTGGCGGCAAGCCTCGCGGGCTCGCGCCCGCTGCCGTTGAAGTGCCGGTAGCGGGCGTTGAGCGGCAGGGCGAACAGGCTCTTCGGGCCCCACTCGAAACTGTGCGTCCGGCCGTCGTGGGTCTCGATCGTGGTGCTGCCGTGACCGGAGATGACGTAGACCACCTCCTCGAACAGGTGCCGCTGCGGCGCGCCCTTGGCAGCCGGGGACAAATCGAACAGCAGAATCGAGACGAAGTCGCCCCGTCCCTTGAGATGGACGATGGCGCCGTCGCATCCGAACCGGGGCCAGGGCTGCGTTTCGACCTTGCGCAAATCCACGCCGAAATCCTCCGCGACCGGGACCCCCTCGGCCTCGGCCCAATCCCGGTAGGGGTCCAGAAGCAGCTTCGGCATGTCGCCGGCGACCATGTCAATCACGCCATTTCCCACCCGCCTGTTAAGCCGTCGTTGGCGCGTCCTGTCAACCCGCCCGGGGCGCGGGCCCAGGCACCGCCATCGGTCAGGCCGCGGCCGGAATCTCCCCGCGGGCCACGGCGTCGCCGGCAGCGCCGATGCCGTTGAGATAGCTTTCCCAGACCATCAGGTTGATGCGGCAGGCCTCGACCACTCGGTCCTCCATCGCCAATCGGCCGGCATGTTCGGCGATCGCGTTCCAGCCGACATCGGAGTGGCCGATGTCGGCCTGCTCGTGCAGTCCGAAGAATTCGAGGTCACCGTCGCCCAGTCCGAACAGGTCTGCCCAGCGTTTCCGTTCCAGGCCGAACCAGCCGTGCTCGCGCATGATGCCCGATCCGTAGCCGGGAATGTTCGCGCGTTCGGCGCAGGTGTTGGCGACCAGCCCCTCGAGCCAGTGGCGGTCGCTCATCAGGGCCTCCCAGGCGAGCCAGGCGAACCGCGTCGTGACGATCGGCTGGGCCGATTCCATTTCCGCGTTGGTCAGGCCAATCTTGGTGCCGAGTTCCTGCAGGATCGCCCAGTGGGGACGGCCCCCGCCGTGCTCGTGGTCGGCGATGATTTCCTCCATGCAGGCGCCGAAGATGGCGAGCCGGAGATCCCAGTCGGGCGTGTTGGTGGCCACCCTCGGCTTGAGAACGGAATTGCGGTGGCGGCTGTTCAGGCGATGTTGCAGGACGAACATCTTCGCTCGCCCCGGCGTCAGCGGTTCGTGGAAATACGCGGTGCGGGTGGCGAAATCCTCGACCACGGCATCGAGGCGCCTGATCACATCCTTGGTTGAACTGGCCATAATTTTTTCTCCCGGAAATCTTGCCCAATCCCTCATCTTTCAGGTTGGCCCAGCGTCTGCCGCGGACGATGCGGGCAAGCGACTTCAGCCTTACAGTGCTCTGACGACCTTTTGCTTCGTGGCCGTCCGGTAAAACGTAGACTTGCCGGACCGATGCCAATCACCGCGCCTGCGGGCAGGCACGCAAAAGGGCTTTCGTCATGTCCCATGCGATTGGGACGCGCGGTTTTTTCGAGGAATAGCCAAAGCCGGAAGGGGGCACAAAAACAAAAATCGCATACAATCCAGATAGGGCCTGTATGACGCAGGGTCACAACAGGGCGCCGGATTCGGCGCGCTTGGAGATCGGCGCCCAGCGGGCAACCCCGCTCTCGGCCAAATCCAGCACAACGTCCGTGATCAACCGGCTGATCGTGACAAAGGCCTTCGAAGCCGGGTGCTTGTTCGAATAGGCCATGTACAGGGTGCGGTCGAGCCGCGGCTCATCGATCCGCCGGGCCCGGAGGGACCCCGCCTCGACCGCCGGCAGAACGGCGCCGTACGGGAGCACCGTGGATCCGAGGCCGCGTTGGACCAGTTCCTTGAGGACCGCAACGGAATCCACCTCGAAGACGATCTCCGGTTGTGCGCCCGATTTCTTCGCCGCGTCATCGACCAGCAGGCGCAAGAGATGCGGGCGGCTCGGCAGCAAAAGCCGGTGCTTGAGAACCTCGGTCAAGGCCACGGGCTCCTCGTCGGCCGGGCTCCCGCCGCCGGCCTGCACGAAGTAAAGCGCCTCGGTCACCAAGGGTTCGCAGATCAGGCCCGTCACCGCGTCGGGATTGTACGTCAGCGCGATGTCGATCTGGCCGCTGTCGACCCATTCCATGAGCCGCTCGCTCAAGCCCTCGGACATGGTCAAAGTGACCTCCGGATAGGCCTCCCGGCTGCGTTCGGCGAGCTCCGCGGCGAGCACCAGGCCGGTGGTGGTCGTCATCCCGACGGCGATCCGCCCATGGGGTTTGCCCCCGAAATCAATCAGGTCCTGCTTGGCCCGCTCGAACTGAAGCAGCAGCCCCCGGGCATGCTTGGCGAGCAATGCCCCGGCCTCGGTCGGCGTCACGCCCCGCGAATGGCGGTAGAACAGCTCGACCCCGAGTTCCTCCTCCAGCTTGCGGATTTGCAACCCCAGGGCCGGTTGCGCGACGGAAAGCTGTTCCGCCGCCTTGGTGATGCTCTTGGCATCGAACACCCCGAGAAAATACCGCAAATTCTTAAAGTCCATGTCGTCTCCGATCCAGTTCGGCCGCAGCCGCCCGTCGTTCGACAGCAGGGGATTTTCCGGCCGGGTCCGGCCAGTTTATATAAATTCAAAATACTTGTAGCAGACCTTTTCGTCATTCCAGAGGCTTCTGACGATGTCGGGCCGGTTGCGCGGGCCTCTGCGGAGTCCATATCGGATAATTTGGCCAGCGAGCGATTTAATGTTTTTGCTCGCTCTCCCGGACTTAGGTATTGATGTTCCCGCGTTTCGCGAGGCTCGGCATCCGGAACCAGGGCGCAGCCCCTTGGCGGACGGGCGGCGGAGGTGGGCTCCGGTTTTGGGCAGGGCGCCCTTGACTTGGACGAATCAGCGCAAAAACCCGAGGCGCCACGGCGAGGGAGGCAGTTATGACCGCAGCGAAAAAATCCGCGCCTGTTGAGGCACCGAACCCGGTGCGTACCGGCGAATTCGCCCAGCCCCATCGCGATTTGCGGGACTGGCTGGAGCGGGTGGATGGAATCGGCGAACTATTGCGGATTTCCGAGGTCGACTGGAACCTGGAGATGGGTGCGGTGGCGGAGATGATCTACCACGCCCGGCCCGACAACCCGCCGGCGATCATGTTCGACGAGATTCCCGGCTATCCGAAGGATTTCCGGGTGCTGTCCGGCATGACCAATTCGCCGCGCCGCCTGGCCCTGACGCTCGGCCTGCCGACGCCGTCCAATCCCCTGGACGTGGTCCGTGCCTACCGCGACAGGATGAAGTCTTTTGAACTGACCGGGGTGACCTACGTCGATACCGGACCGGTCCTCGAGAACGTCGATCGTGACCATGAGGTCGACCTGCTCAAGTTTCCGGCGCCGTTTCTGCACGAACTGGATGGCGGACGGTTCATCGGCACCGGGGACCTGATCATCATGCGGGACCCCGAAGACGACTGGGTCAACATCGGCACCTACCGGGTGATGATTCACGACAAGAACACGGTGGGGCTGTGGATGTCGCCCGGCAAACACGGCCGGCTGATCCGCGACAAGTACTTCAAGCAGGGCAAGCCATGTCCGGTGGTCATCAGCTGCGGGCACGATCCGCTGCTGTTCTTGTCGTCGGGCAACGAGGTCGCATACGGCACCTCGGAATTCGCCCATGCGGGGGGACATCGGGGGATCCCCTTCGAGGTTATCAGGGGTCAAGTGACCGGCCTGCCGATCCCGGCAAGCGCGGAAATTGTCCTGGAAGGCGAAATCCTCTCCGACGACTTGCGCCCGGAAGGGCCGTTCGGCGAATGGACCGGATACTACGCCAGTTCGGTGCGCGAGGATCCGGTTGTCCGCATTCACCGGGTCTATCATCGAAACGACCCGATTATGACGATGGCCCGGCCCGGACACCCGCCGACGGACTATTCATTCAGCAAGTGCGTCATCAAGTCGGCGATGATATGGGACCAGGTGGAAAGAGCCGGGCTTCCGGGGGTTCGCAGCGTGTGGTGCCACGAAGCCGGCGGCGGGCGCCTGTTCAACGTCATATCCATCGAGCAGGGCTATCCCGGCCACTCGAAGCAGGCGGCCACGCTGGCCGCGACCTGCCATGCCGGGAACTACCTGGGCCGCTACGTGATCGTCGTCGACGAGGACATAGACCCGACCAACCTGTACGACGTCATCTGGGCGATCACCACCAGGAGCGACCCCGTGGAGGACATCGACTTCATCCGGCGGGCTTGGAGCGGGGCGCTCGATCCCAGGAAAAAGGCCGGCGACAATTTCAACTCGCGGGCCATCATCGACGCCTGCCGCCCCTTCGACTGGAAGGACGACTTTCCGCCGGTGGCCGAGTCCAGCCCGAAACTGCGCGAAAAGGTGCTGAAGAAGTGGGGGCACCTGCTCGATTAGGCGGGACCCGGCGTAACCCTGCCCGGCCCGGTTGAGCGGTGCGCCGTGGCGCGCCATCCATGGTCCGAACCGACCCATCCCTGACCGACGTAGACAGGCGATGAGGATCCGGAGGTTCCTGGCGGAGCGGGCCGGCGAAGCCTTCGGGCCCTCGTTTTTTGCCTTCCTTGCGTTCGCCTTGGTCAGCGGCACGCTGAGCTACCGCCTCGCGGGCGAGGCCGCGTTTTTCGACTCCTTGCGCAGCGATACGGACCTCCTGCTTTCGATCCTGCCGAGGATCGGCGCCGCGCTCCTGGTCGCCGGATTCATCCGGGTCCTGCTGTCGCGGGAATTCGTCGCCCGTTGGGTCGGCGGCCAATCGGGCCTGCGCGGCATCCTCATCGGCGAACTGGCCGGCCTGTGCACGCCGGGCGGGCCGGTAACCGCGTTCTCGCTTATAGCCGCGCTCAGGGTCGCGGGCGCCGATCGCGGTGTGTTGGTCGCCTATGCGACCGGCTGGGCGCTGCTCGGCCTGCAGCGGATATTGGTTTGGGAGGTGCCGTTTCTGGGCGCCGACTTCGCGCTCACCCGGATCGCGGCTTCGGTCTTGCTGCCGATCTTCGCCGCGCTGCTCGCCCGCCGCATGCCGCCCGGGCTAGAGCCGCACCGACCGGCCGGCGGATGAACCCATGAGCGCCGGGCCCCTCGTGCTTTGGCTGATTGCCGCGGCGCTTGGCGTTATCGCGTATTCACGCGCCGACGGGCGCCACCGCAAGGGCTTGGAGTTCGCACTGGGCCAGTTCGTGGTGTTGTTGCCGCGCATCATCCTGGCCCTGTTGACCGCCGGCTTCGTCTCGACGCTGGTGCCGGCGGAACTGATCGCCGCCTGGCTCGGGCCCGAAAGCGGATGGCGCGGGATTGTGATCGCATCCCTTTTCGGCGGACTGGTGCCGGGCGGGCCGGTGATCATCTTTCCGGTCGCGGTGCTGCTTGCCACCGCCGGCGCCGGGATCCCGCAACTGGTCGCTTTCATCACCGCCTGGTCGGTCTTCGCGGTGCACCGTATCCTGCTTTTCGAGCTGCCCCTGATCGGCTGGCGGTTCACCGCGCTCAGGCTGCTTTCCAGCTTTCCGCTGCCGGTCATTGCGGGGCTGCTGTCCGGTGGGCTGGCCGGATGAGCGCCCGTGCGACGGATGAGACGGGACGAGGGATACGGATGAGACGGGACGAGGGATATCGGATAACTATGGAGCCCAGATCACCAATGTCTTAGGCATGATATGACGTGTATGATACCAGTTCGCATTGGCCGAATTTTGCGCTTCCCGTCGGTTCGCAGGGAGCGTCCGTAGCGCACCGATATCGGGATTCCGGATCGGGGCTTGCGGCCATTCGCCGATCGGGAACCGGGAATTCGGTGGAACTCCCGGCGAACATGGGCGCAAGACGAATAAGGTCGTTGTCATCCAGCCTGGACCTCGTTCGACCCCGAGGGACCGAGGCGTGAAATCGATAACGGGAGGCAATCCATGCAACAGGCATTCCAACGGGCACTCGCCGGGCTGGCCGTCGCGGGCGCGGCCGCCGGCCTGATGGTGCCGGCAACCGCGGGCGCCGATGCGGTCGCGGATTTCTACAAGGGTAAAACCATCACCCTCTTCGTCGGCTACAGCCCCGGCGGCGGGTACGACACCTATGCGCGGACGGTGGCCCGGCACATGGGCAAGCACATTCCCGGGAACCCCGACTTCGTGGTCAAGAACCGGCCGGGCGCGGGCAGCATGAAGCTGGCCAACGAAATGTATGCAGCCGTGCCCAAGGACGGCTCGGTGATCGGCATCATCGGACGCGGCCAGGTGATGGAGCCCCTGTTCGGGACGGAACAGGCAAAGTTCGATCCCAGCGAATTCAACTGGCTCGGCAGTGCCAACAACGAGGTCAGCGTCTGTGTCTCCTGGCACACCTCGCCGGTCAGGACCGTCCAAGACTTGATGACCCAGCAGCTGATCGTCGGCGGCACGGGGCCCGGCGCGGACACCGACACCTTTCCGAAGGTCTTGAACAACGTCATCGGCACCAGGCTCAAGCTGGTGACGGGCTATCCCGGGGGCAACGACATCCTTTTGGCCATGGAACGCGGCGAGGTGGACGGCCGCTGCGGCTATTCGTGGTCGAGCGCCAAGTCGCGCAAGGCCGACTGGCTGC